>CANKVC010000001.1 GCA_947486835.1 Cytophagaceae bacterium
TACCAATAATATTATATTAAAGGATAAATATAAAAGAAAACCTATAAAACCAAAATTTATGAATGATTCTAAAACCGGAATATCGATGTATCTAAATCGATATCCAAAACCAAAAAGAAAATTAATAGGATTATCATTCCATAATTCTATGAAATAATTAAAATTACTCACTCTGCCCATCGCAGAATCATCTACATCCGCTGTCTTCCCCCCTTTTAAACCTGTATTTACTGCCTTATATACTAAGGTTAAAAACGAGTTAAAATAATTATTTATAAGTTCTAAAAAAGAATATCGATTATTTAAAATATTTAAATAATATAATATTGACATATAAAAAGCTATAACATACCAATGAAAAACTTTAAAAAAACTTCTATAAGGTATCACAAATATTAGAACAGCCATATTAACTATAATAAGAGAAATAAATGTAACTCTGGTTTGGGTTAATACAATGACCAATAAACTAATCCATAAATTAGCGTGAGCTGCTAATCGAACTATCGCACTATTTTTTAACCATAATGATAAATCATTTTTACATATCAATAAAATAGAGATAATAAACCCGGCTAAGCCATTCCTACTATACATATGAGGATTTCCAGCAAAGTCACCAGTAGCACTTTTAAACTGTACTGTTGCTCTAGAACCAATTACATATGCTGGATTAGTCGAAATCGAATAGATTAAAGCTAAATTAGTAATTAATGTAAAAAGGAGGATAATAATGGGTAAATAACCCTGAATATCATTTTTAGCTTTTAAAAGGAATAATAAGTAAAAAAACAAAAAAGCAAAATTGATAATTTCAGTATTAAATGAACCTTTGTCCCCATTATAAAAAATAAAATAAAAAATTGCTATTAGTAAAAAAGAGATTCCAAATTGGAACAATAATATATTGGGCTTGTATCCAATTTTAACTGGGGTATTATTCATCATTAATGCGATTCCCACAAAATAACAAATACCCGTAAATATAGATCCTGAACCTAAACTAGTATACCCTTTTAAGAAATAAATAAGAGGCGGTCCTATCCATAAAAGAATAATCCCAATTGAACTTTTGAAATTAGAATATGAAAAAATATTCAAATTTTTTATTTTAAATAAAATGGAAGTGATTCCGTTTGGATTCGAACCAAAGACCTACTGCTTAGAAGGCAGTTGCTCTATCCAACTGAGCTACGGAACCAATAAATAAAAAGTCAATTTATTTAAATGTGTTAAACACTCCTAAATAAATTGACTAAGTCGGGGTGGCAGGATTCGAACCTACGACCTCTTGGTCCCAAACCAAGCGCGATACCGGGCTACGCTACACCCCGAAAATTAGTGCGGAGAGAGAGGGATTCGAACCCTCGGTACCGTTGCCAGTACGACAGTTTAGCAAACTGTTCCTTTCGGCCTCTCAGGCATCTCTCCTAGCCTTTAAGAGAGCACAAAAATAAGAAATTTATTTATATTTCTATAATCAAATGTCATTTATTTTACCAAATCAAAAGTTGACACAGTTTTACCTTCCAAAATCGTATTACCCATCAAAAATAAATCTATATTTCTAGCCGCTTCCCTACCTTCAGAAATACCCCATACTACCAACGATTGTCCTCTTCGAGCATCGCCAGCAACAAATATTTTATCTTGACTCGTTTGATAAGTTGAATCAGTTATAATATTGCCGCGTTCATCTAAAGATATCCCAAGTGAATTAATTTCTTTTACTAAACTACCATGGTCAGTATGTAAAAATCCAGCAGCAATTAAAGCTAACTCACATGGTATTTCTCTATGATTAATAACTTTATTGACCATTTTACCATCTTGTACTTCATTTACAATATCACCAATAAGTAAACTTGTCAATTGGCCATTTTCATCTTTAATAAATTCCTCTAAAGAGATAGACCATAAACGATCTACGCCTTCGTCATGTGAAGTTGAAGTGCGCAACATATTTGGCCAATTAGGCCAAGGCGTATTATCTGGCCTTTCAGAAGAAGGCTTAGGCATTACTTCTATTTGAGTAATTGATTTTGCCTTATGCCGATTTGAAGTACCCACACAATCAGATCCCGTATCTCCACCACCAATGACAACGACATTTTTTCCAGTGGCTAAAATATTAGCATCAATATAAGATTCTCCTTTATGGTTATGCAAAAGTGAAATATTCGCAACACGTTTATTCTGTTGAGATAAAAATTCCATTGCAGGATAAATACCAATAGCATCATTCCCTTTTGATTGAATAATACGTGGTGTAGTAGAACCTGTTGCAATCAAAATAGCATCAAAATCAGCCTGTAATTTGGATAATTTAATTTCTGATCCAATTTGAACGTTCGTTTCAAATTTAATACCCTCCTTCTCCATCAAGTCAACTCGTCTTTTAACAATATTTTTATCCAATTTGAAATCAGGAATACCATAGCGCAATAATCCTCCAATTTGATCAGCACGCTCATAAACGGTTACACTATGACCCGCTTTATTTAATTGACTCGCTGCAGCTAACCCAGCTGGACCCGAACCAATAATGGCCACATTTTTATCTGTACGCTTAGAAGGAACTTGAGGTTGAACCCACCCTTCGGAAAAAGCCTTTTCAATAATTGACTTTTCAATTAATTCAATGGCAACGGCTGGCTTATTAATTCCTAATACGCATGATGATTCACAAGGCGCAGGACAAATTCTTCCGGTAAACTCAGGAAAATTATTTGTACTAACTAAAATCTCATATGCATATCTCCAATTTTCTTCATAAACAGCATCATTAAATTCAGGAATAATATTTCCTAAAGGACAACCATTATGACAAAATGGTGTTCCGCAATCCATGCACCTACTAGCTTGTTCTTTTGTTTCTAAAGGCGTCGGAATTATTTCAATTTCTAAATAATCATTAACTCGCTCAGCAATTGGCCTTTTGGTAGCAACTTTTCTATCAACTTCTAAAAATCCTGTTGGCTTGCCCATTTCCTCTATTTTTTTAATTCAATTTGAATATCTGTGTATACTTTATTTTTATCATTCATCACATCCGTAATACTTAATTTTCTTACAGCTAATGCATTACGATAATCCGTTGGCAAAACTTTTTTAAACTGATTCGAAACAGAATCAAAATTATCCAATACCGATTTACCTTTAACCGAATGAGTAAAATCAATATGTTTTTGTAAAAACATTTTAATGATAACTTTATCTTCTTGGCTTAAATCTGTTATTTCAACCATTTCACGATTAACCTTAGACTCAAAATCATTTTTTTCATCTAGAACATATGCCACACCTCCGGACATACCTGCCCCAAAATTTCGACCAGTTTTTCCCAATATTATAACAATTCCACCTGTCATATATTCGCAACCATGATCACCAATACCTTCAACCACAATTTTTGCCCCTGAATTCCTTACACAAAAACGCTCTCCTGCCATTCCAGCTAAATATGCCTCACCAGATGTAGCTCCATAAAATGAAACATTTCCTACAATAGAATTTTCTGATGCTACAAATGTTGAATTCCTGAAAGGATAGGCTATGATCGTCGATCCACACATTCCTTTTCCAATGTAATCATTTGAATCACCTTCGATTTCTAATTTCAAACCTTTAACAGAAAATGCTCCAAAAGACTGACCAGCCGTTCCACTAAATTTGAAGTGAATTAAATCTGATTTCAATCCCTTTTCACCATATTTTTTAGTTATTTCATTAGAAATAATAGTACCGACGGTTCGATTAACATTTATAATAGGTAATTCAGCATACGTTTCTTTTTGATTAAGCAACGAATCTTTTGCTAAGTCTAACAATTTCCAATCTAATTGATCAGCCATTCCATGATCCTGCTCTTCAGATTTATAAACAGGTACAGATGAATCCTGATTACTGTAAGATAAAATAGGTGAAAGATCCAAGTTTTTATACTTCCAATGTGATGATACATCTCGCATCTCTAAAAGATCTACACGACCCACCATATCATTAATCTTCCTGAAACCTAATTCAGCCATTATTTCCCTCAATTCCTCTGCTAAAAAGTAAAACAAATGCACAACATGATCTGGATTACCTGTATATAATGCTCTTAAATCAGGATTTTGAGTAGCAACGCCAACAGGACAAGTATTTAAATGACATTTTCTCATCATAATTCATCCTGCTGTAACTAAAGCAGCGGTAGCCACCCCAAATTCTTCGGCACCTAATAAAGCGGCAATTGCTATATCTCGACCGGTTTTGATTTGACCATCCGTTTGTATTGTTACTCTACCTCGTAATTTATTTTTAACTAAAGTTTGATGCGTCTCTGCTAAACCTAATTCCCAAGGTAAGCCCGCATGGCGAATGGAAGATAAAGGCGATGCACCCGTTCCTCCATCATAACCTGCAATTAATATATGATCTGCATGTGCTTTTGCCACGCCAGCTGCTATTGTGCCTACTCCTGCCTCAGAGACTAGTTTTACCGAAATACGAGCTTCTCTATTTGCATTTTTTAAATCAAAAATCAATTGAGCTAAATCTTCAATCGAATAAATATCATGATGTGGTGGCGGAGAAATTAAACCAACACCGGGAGTTGAATGCCTAGTTTTACCTATCCAATCATCCACCTTATGACCAGGTAATTGTCCACCTTCACCAGGCTTTGCACCTTGAGCCATTTTTATTTGTAACTCAGTAGCATTAGTCAAATAATTCATAGTTACACCAAACCTACCCGATGCTACTTGTTTAATACTAGAATTCATCGAATCTCCATTGGCCATTTTCTGAAACCTTATTGGATCTTCTCCCCCCTCCCCTGTATTTGACTTGCCACCAATACGATTCATGGCAATAGCCAAGGTAGTATGAGCTTCATAAGAAATTGATCCAAAAGACATTGCACCCGTGGCGAAACGCTTTAAAATACCTTCTATGGGTTCCACTTCATCTATTGAAATTGACTTCGAACTTTTAAATTTCAATAAACCTCTTAATGTAATTGCTTTATTCGCTTGATCATCAATTAATTTAGCGTATTTTTTGTATACTGAATAGTCGTTTAATTTAGTTGCTTGTTGCAATAAATGAATCGTTTGAGGATTAAACAAATGCTCCTCTCCTCTTTGTTTCCATTGATAAATTCCGCCAACTTCCAATTTAGGATTAGTTGATTTTAATACCTCATACCCAGATTCATGCTTAATTAAAGCTTCTTTAGCTAATGTATCTAAGTCTACTCCTTCAATACGCGAAATAGAACCGGTAAAATACATATTAACTACGGTATGGTCTAAACCTAAAATCTCGAAAATTTGCGCTCCTTGATAAGACTGTAAAGTAGATATACCCATCTTAGAAAAAATCTTGAGTAACTCACCATTGACAGCTTTTATATAATTGTATTCTAATTTTTCATATGACAAATTAGGATCTACTAATTTGTTCTCCTTCATCAACTTTATTGTCTCAAAAGCCATGTAAGGATTTATCGCAGAAGCTCCATAACCTATTAAAGTAGCAAAATGATGCGTTTCCCATACATCACCAGCTTCCAATATAATACCTACTTTTGCCCGTTTTTTAACACGAATCAAATGATTATGGACTGCACCCAAGGCTAATAAAGAAGGAATAGGTGCATGGGATGAATCAATGCCGCGATCAGTCAGTAAAATAATCGAATAACC
This sequence comes from Cytophagaceae bacterium, assembly GCA_947486835.1. Classification (GTDB taxonomy): domain Bacteria; phylum Bacteroidota; class Bacteroidia; order Cytophagales; family Spirosomataceae; genus Aquirufa. The sequence goes on from CANKVC010000001.1 coordinate 5,697, forward strand.
ATCATCTACAGCATCTTCCGCATAATTACAGATCCTGTCTAACGCTTTTTTTAGAACACCCGATTCATCAGAAGCACGGAAAGTCATGTGAATTGACTTGGTCTGAAATTTTTCATGATCAATCCAGCGAATTTTTTCTACCTCTTTATTTCGCAAAACTGGTTGCTGTATTTCTATTTGCTTACAATGACTTGGACTTTCTTCCAACAAATTAGATAAACCTCCAATGTCGGTTAATAATGACATAACCATTCTTTCACGAATAGGGTCAATCGGAGGATTGGTAACTTGGGCAAAAAGTTGCTTAAAATAGCTAGAAATATGTTGCGCTTTATCTGACAAAACAGCTAAAGGTGTGTCTATTCCCATAGATCCTAATGCTTCCTTACCAGTTTCAGCCATTTGAGTTAATACAATTCGAATATCCTCCGTTGTAAAACCAAAAATCTGCTGCCTTGAAATTACTTCATTGGATTTAGGCTGCCTATATTCGCTTCCAGCTTCAGGCAGATCTTCTACCCGAATTTTATTTTCACGCAACCATTGGCCATAAGGCTGCTGTTGGCAAATAACTTCTTTAAGTTCTTCATCAGGAACAATACGTCCCTGCTCCATATCTACCACAAACATTTTACCAGGTTGCAAACGTCCCTTTGAAACTATGGTAGCTGGATCCAAATCTAATACTCCAGCTTCAGATGCCATAATCACATGATCGTCATTGGTAACCCAAAATCTTGATGGTCGTAAACCATTCCGATCCAAAGTAGCCCCTATTAGCTTTCCATCAGTAAATGAAATACTTGCAGGACCATCCCAAGGCTCCATCATAGCGGCATGATATTCATAAAAATCTTTCTTATAAGATTCCATGGATTCATTGCCATCCCAAGCTTCAGGAATAAGCATCATCATTACATGAGGCAAAGACCTACCACTCAGATATAACATTTCTATCGCGTTATCTAAAATAGCTGAATCAGATTGCCCTAAACTACAAATAGGCAAAATCATATCTAATTCTTCCTGCGAAAAATATTGACTAGAAAACAACGCTGATTGTGCTTGCATCCAAGATGAATTACCTTTTACCGTATTAATTTCACCATTGTGCGCAATAAAACGAAAAGGCTGAGCCAACTTCCATTCCGGAAAAGTATTTGTCGAAAACCGAGAGTGTACAATGGCTAGGGCCGAAGTGAAATTATCTTGAAATAAGTCGATGAAATATCCAGGAACCTGCATGGTGGTCAACATACCTTTGTAGATAATTGTTCTACAAGACATGGAAGCAAAATAAAATTTGTTTTCTAAACCGCGAATAGTTTCATTCAATAAATTAGAAACATACTGCCTAAACACATAAAGCTTACGCTCAAATTCTATTTCAGTTTTACAAGAAACGGGTTTTTCAATAAATATTTGGTATATATTGGGTTCGGAATCACCTGAATCGGCTCCTAAAATTTCTGTATTGTTTACCGGCACTAACCTATAACCCAAAATCGACAATCCTAACTTTTTTGCTTTACGATCTATTACTTCTTTACATTCATTAATTAAAACATCATTTTTCGGAAAAAAGGCCATCCCAACACCGTAATTTCCAATTGATGGCAATGAAAACTTTAATTTACGAGATTCTTCTAAAAAAAATTCATGAGGTATTTGAACAAGTACACCTGCACCATCTCCAGAGTTAGGGTCACATCCGCAAGCTCCACGATGATCCATTCTGATCAACATTTTGATTGCATCCTGGACAATTCTGTGAGATTTTATTCCTTTTAAACTAGCAACAAAACCAATACCACAAGCATCATGCTCAAACTCTTTCCGATACAATCCTTCGCTAGACACCTTAATCTCCATAATAAAATATAATTATTCCTATAAATAAAAAAAATAAACCTATATCTAAAAAATAGGTATCAATCGAAAATTAAAATATTAATTAGTAGTATTTCAAATTTAATCAAAAATTAATTTGGCCAATATTAATAAAGACAAAATATTATTCGGTCAATCAAATATCAAAAATGAAGAATAAATAATCTTCTAAGAATCCAATTTATTAATAATCGTCTGATTCATTTTCTGAAAAACCGCCATCAAATTCTTGCTCTTCATCATCCGAATCTTGAAAATCATTTTCTAAATCATTTAAATAAATAGCATCCACAGCTTCTTTGACCGTATTTAATAAGGTAAAATCTTCAATTTTAGCTAAATCTAAACGATCTTGAATTTCTTCATTTTTCGTTACGACAGCAAATATCCCCATTTCATTCGTACAAATTTTTGTACCCTTCCTAATACAACTAACTCCAAAACCGTCAATTTCAGTTACAGAGTCAATATTTAAAATCATATTAGCAAATTCCTTTTTAAACAAATTACGAATAACTAACTCCAATTCTTCCGTATTTGTTTGGGTCAAGTTAGTTTCATTCCAAGTAATGATTGCATAACTTTCATTTTGTTCTAAACTATAAAATGGATTACTGGGCATGGCTAAAAAATAAATTTACGTTATTAAATATTCGATTATGTATATCTTTTTGATCTTCTTTTTGAAATGCTAATCCAGTGATTTCTGTAAATAAAAGGATATATCGTTCTGAAATTTCTTGGACAAATTCATCCGTTAATACAGGTATTTGTTGGCCTTCCTTGCCTTGAAAATTATTTTTAATCAACCATTCTCTGACAAATTCTTTAGATAATTGCTTTTGTGGTAACCCTTTAGAAAATAGATCCTCATAAGGTTCTAAATAAAAATAGCGAGACGAATCCGGAGTATGAATTTCATCCATCAGCATAATACTATTTTTATATAAGCCAAATTCATATTTAGTATCCACCAATATCAATTTTTTATCCAAAGCCATTTCTTGGCCTCTTTTAAAAAGCAAATGAGTTTTTTCAACTAATTGATCCAAGAGTTCTTGGGATACAATATTTTGCTTGACAATTTCATCTAAAGAAATATCTTGATCATGTCCTTCATGCGCTTTTGTTGTTGGCGTAATGATCGGTGAAGGTAACACCTGATTTTCAACTAGTCCATCAGGCAATTTAACACCACAAACTATTCTTTTCCCTGATGAATATTCCCGCCAAAGATGACCAACCATATAATTCCTGATGACCATTTCAATTGGGATGGGCTCACACTTAATACCATATGATGCATTAGCATCTGGAGTTGAAATCAACCAATTAGGAACGATATCTCGGGTAGCATTTAAAAAATGAAAGGCAATTTGATTTAATACTTGGCCTTTAAATGGAATTAATCTAGGTAATACCACATCAAATGCCGAAATACGATCTGATGTAATCATCAACAAATGATCACCAAAGCCATATACATCACGGACCTTACCACGATAAAAAGAAGTTTGATTAACAAATTTGTACTCTTTTGACATGTATTTATTAATTAATAAGATAGAAACTTTTCATTTTTACGCAATAAATCTAACATCCACTTTGAATCTCTAGTTGTCAATATTTTATTGACAACCGCACTTTTATCATAAACAACTTCCGAATTTTTTAATTTATTTACGGATATAAAAGAAAACAATTCATATAATTTAGTTAATGTGTCTTTTTCAGGATACAATTTTAAACCTTCTCTCAGTATTAATTTAGAACTTTCTTGTTGATTTATTTGACTTAAAATAAAACTTTTCAATATATAATCGTCAGATGATTTCAAATTGGAATTCATAAAAGAAGTCGGTCGTTTAATTGACAAGAATACCTTCGTTTTATAAATACTTTCATTTCTAAAAATCTGTTTTTTTTCAATCAAATTAAGTAAGTTAAAAGCTTTATTGTAATCTTTCGATAAAATAGAAAGATTGACTTTATTCACTTCACTATTAAAACTATATCCTAGGCCAGAATATAAATTTTGGTAAAATAATATCGAAATGTAAAAAAATGTCGAAAACAATATAATTTATTTTAAAACTTGAAACTTAAAAGAAGTATCTACAACGATTAAAATGAATAACAAAAATAATAAATATATGCTTAATTGATTAATTGAGAACCAATTTTCTCCTATCGACAAAAAAGTATTTTTGTTAATTATTAAATCCAATAATTCATTTTGACTCTTAACAAAAACTGTTTCTCCTTTTAGCTTTATCGATGAAAGGTTAGTAGGTACAAATTTAACATGGTAAATAGGTCGCACTTTTCTAAAATCAACATGATTGATAAAATTAAGAAACACTTTATTATTCGCTTGAGGAATTAATACGCCTAAAGAGTCTGAAAGAGGATTAAAAACAGCTAATGAATACAGTACATCAGGCTCACGCTTCTGCATAAAATTAATTACCGCATTGATTTGATTTTCATTAATACCATTTATTTCAAAATCATTTGAAACCACAACGATCTCTTTTGCATTATTAGTAGGCCTAATCATAGGATCAATGCCTAAGTTATATATTAAATATAACAGGATGTTGAAGATTAATAGACGCAATAGAAATTTAAAAAATAGTAAACCAGATAAAATAAAAAGTTTTGAGGATATTAGGTAATACTTGATTACTATAAAAGCTTGAAAACTAATAAATAAAAAATTACCCAGAAATAAGAACTTTAAGAAAATCATTCAATTAGCCTTTAAACAAATTAAAACATAATTAGTACTTTTACTTGAGTTTATAAATTTAAGCATGGAAATTCATAAAAGTAAACGATTAGATAATCTAAAGTATGAAATTAGAGGACCGGTCTATGAAAAAGCTTTAATTCTTCAGAATCAAGGTTACAAAATTACATCTTTAAATATTGGAAATCCTGCCACATTCGGATTTGAGACACCGGATGAAATTGTTCATGATATCATTGTAAATATACGAAATGCACAAGGATATGTAGATTCTAGAGGATTATTTGCCGCTAGAAAAGCAGTGATGCAATATTATCAAAATGGAGGAGTAAAAAATATATTAATTGAAGACATATATATTGGAAATGGAGTCAGTGAATTAATTTCATTAGTCATGATGGCATTATTAAATACTGATGATGAAGTGTTAATTCCATCTCCAGATTATCCTCTTTGGACAACTGTTGTTGGATTGGCTGGAGGAAATGCAGTACATTATGAATGTAGTGAAGAAGACGAGTGGAATCCAAATTTGGCTGACATTGAATCAAAAATAACTGCAAAAACTAGAGCCATCGTTTTAATTAATCCCAATAATCCAACGGGAGCAGTCTATTCTAAACAAATTGTTGACGGCATTGTTAAAATAGCTGAAAAGCATAAACTCATTTTATTTTCAGATGAAATTTATGATAAAATAATTTATGATGATTGCGTTCATCATTCCGCTTCCGGTTTAAGTGATGACATATTAATCGTGACTATGGGTGGTTTGTCAAAAAACTATCGTGCGGCAGGATTCAGAGGAGGATGGATGATATTAACGGGAGCTAAGCATAAAGCCAAATCATATATTGAGGGATTAAATTTCCTATTTAGCACTCGATTATGTGCCAATGTTATTACCCAATATGGAATCCAAACGGCTCTTGGCGGTTATCAATCTATCGATGATTTAGTTAACCAACCCAATGGAAGATTATATCGACAAATGAATTTAGCTTATGAAAAATTAAATTCAATTCCGGGAGTAAGCTGTGTTAAACCTAAAGGAGCACTCTATTTATTTCCGAAAATAGATTTAACACAATTCACATTTGAAGATGATAATCATTTTGTCATGTCATTGCTTGAAGAACAAAAAATTCTAGTAGTAGGAGGCCGAGGATTTAATTTCATCCCTAATAATCACTTTAGAATTGTTTTTTTACCTCATGTTGAGCAATTGACCATTGCATTAAACAAAATTGCTATTCATTTTGATAATTATAGAAGATGACATTTAGCCAATTTTCAAGAAAGCAAAAATTATTTATATTTCTATTCGGCATTTTCCTTACCAATGCAATCATTGCTGAAATTATTGGAGTAAAAATAGTCAGCATTGAAAAAACATTGGGGTTTGAACCCTTACAGTTAATGACATTTTGGGGAGATAAGTGGGATTTAAATCAAACTGCTGGAGCTTTAAATTGGCCTTTAGTATTTATTACCTCAGATATAATCAATGATTATTACGGCAAATCTGGAGTGAAATTCATATCCTATACTACTGCATTTTTCATAGCATTTGCGTTTTTAATAATCTATACAGCTACTTTATTGGTACCGGCTGACTTTTGGATTGAGGTCAACAAAGGAATAAACATTAATGAAGCTTTTAGTCGAATATTTAGGCAGGGCTTAGGGATCATTACAGGGTCGCTAACAGCCTTTTTATTTAGTCAAATCATCGACGCAACTGTTTTTGAAAAAATCAAAATGTCAACTGGCAATAAACATATTTGGTTAAGAGCTACAGGTTCAACATTAATATCCCAATTAATTGATAGTTTTTTAGTTATCGGAATTGCATTTTACGCTTTTGGGGACTGGAGTATAAGTCAATGGATGAATGTATCTTTAAACAATTATTTTTATAAATTTTTCATAGCCATACTTTTTACTCCCCTGCTTTACTTAGCACATTATTTTATCGAACAATACTTAAAAAAGGAAATAGATTAATATTGCCTTTTAATGTTATCAAGAATAACACCGGCTGAAATGCCTACATTTAAGGATTCAGCCTTTCCCCAACTAGGAATTTTAACCAAGTCCGTTAAAGCACCTTTAACTTGACTTCGTATACCTTCCGATTCATTTCCAAATACGATAAAACCATTCGAAGGAAATTCATATTCGTGTACATTTTTACCATCCAAACTAGCTCCTATCATTGGAATCCCACTAAATTGATCTAAAAATTCAGGTAAATCTACATACAAAAACTTAATGCGATGGAAAGAACCCATAGAAGCGGAAATAACCTTAGAGTTATAGTACTCTGTAGTATCCATCGAACAAACTAGTTGGTTTATTCCATACCAATCACAAATCCTAAGAATCGTACCCAAATTACCGGGATCGCGTATTCCATCAAGAACCACAGTGTAACCAAGAGTAAAAGAAAAGTCGTTTAGTGCGAATATTTTTGAATGTACAATCGCGAATCCATATTCATTCGTGGTTAAACTCGAATATTTAATCACATTACTTTCTGATTCATAATAAATAGGAGTCTCACCAAAATTCAAGTGAGATTGAATTTCTTTGCGATTCAAAACAATAAATTCGATCTTAAATGATGAATCTAATAATTCACGTATTCCCTTCTCCCCTTCTACTAAAAATAGATTATTATCAATTCTCCCTTTTTTTGAATGTAGGGAATTGATTAACTTTATTTGATTATTAGATAATGTCATTTGAAAATTGCTCAATTAATATTCTTACCGATTATCATATTCCTTGTAACATCTTGTGCTGGGTACAAAAATTACCGTATTCCTTACCCAACTGTCAATGAAATAAAATTACAAGGACATAAAAAAATTAAATTAGACGAAATAAAATCAAATATAGCGGGTTTAAAAGAAAGCAACCTAAATTATTTATCAGTAAAATACAGTTCTTACTTAAGAGACAAGAGAAAAACGAATGATTCTACAAAATCAATTAAAAAGTTTTTTAAATTCTTTAATCGAAATCCAGTAGCATTTAATCCCATAAATTTCGAAAACAACCAATTAGCCTTATTGAAATTTTACCGCAATAAAGGCTTTTTAAAGACTCAAATAGCCTACTCAATTGATACGATAAGTTTAGAAAACAAATTGGTTAACATTACTTATAAAATAACCGAAGGTCCTGAAAGTACGTTTACTAAAGAAGATTCCATTATTGCAAATAATACCGTAATTGAGAAAGAATTAAGGAACTATATTAATCAGTATAGCATACTTCATAAATATTCGAATTTAGACCTAGAGTTATTAAAAAAAGAAAAAGAAAGCCTCTCGAATCACTTTAAAAACTTAGGTTACTTTAATTTCTCACCTGATTATGTGGGAATAAAAATCAATGACCTTAAAGACACAAGTTTAAAAAATATTAGTTTAATTTATCAAATCCCAAATAATAAATCCCTCGTAACCAATCTCGCTTACGATCGATTATTTAGATTTGGCCCAATTGATTTCAAAGAATACAATGTCATCAGTGAACAATCTGAATCAACGATAAACCAAACTTCAAGAATAACGCCCCAATTGAAAAAATTAATTTCCATCCACGAGGGTGATTTATTTTCAATTGACAAAACGACACATAGCTTACAAAATATATACGAAACAGATCAATTTAAATCAGTGTCTATTCAATATGACACAAATTCTACCCGTCTATATCCGAAAATTGAATTAACCAAAAATGACAAATACAATATTTCATCGGAATTAGGTGGAAGCGCATTTAGAGGAATCCCGGGACCATTCTTGTATAATTCATTAAAAATAAGAAGAGTATTTACTGAATTAGATTATGTGGATTTTTCAGCACGATTAGGATTAGAAGCACAAGCAGGATTTATAAATACAGATCTAACTAGGAAAAATTTAGAGATTAATTTAGGAGCCACTGCTAATTTTCCTTCCTTATTTCTACCAGAAAAATTCACTAAAAAACTAGGTTATTTTTATGGGGCAAAAACGCAATTAGGTTTTGGATATGATTATATAGATCGACCAGAATACATAAGGACTAATTTCAAGATACTTCAAAGGTATCTATGGAAAAAAACACCTTTTGAATTTTTTCAATTATCATTATTTGATTTAAATATTATCAATACAAATTATCCAAATACAGAAACCTCAAAATTATTCACTAATTATTTAGACGATTTAAGAATAAAAGGAAATAACTTATTTAGAAGCTTTAACCCAAGTTTTGTTTCCAGTATCAATTTCCTCTATACTTACCGTACATTCTACCCTTCAAATCAATTAATAGAAGGTAAATCATTTATCATTGGCTTAGAATCAGGGGGAACGACCCTAAATCTTTTTGGAGAAAAGAAATTAAAATTTGTAGAAGACTTTTTAGGAAACAAAGAAACAATGCAATTTTTTCGTTTTTTAAGAATGAATATAGATTACAGAAAGTATCTATTTTTAGGTCAGAAAAGAACATCTCAACTTGCATATAAATTTTTAGGTGGAATTGCATACGCATATGGAGCAGAAAATGATTTTCAATTGCCTTATGAGAAAAACTTTTTTATTGGCGGTCCTAGTTCACTAAGGGCATGGAAACCTAGAAGATTAGGTCCCGGATCACGTAATACAGACTCCAATTTAATTGAACAACCCGGCAGTGTTTTAATTGAATCTTCCTTTGAGTATCGATTCAAAATTTTAAAATTCTTAGGTGATATAAATGGAGCTTATTTTATAGATGCAGGAAATATTTGGGGCATTAATGATGTAAATTCACCATTATCTAATTTTAAGTTAAACTCGTTTTTAGAACAAATAGCTATAGGAACGGGTGTGGGCTTACGTTGGGATTTTAACTATTTTATACTGAGATTAGATATGGCAGCGAAAGTTGTCAATCCAGCCAAACCCAAAAATGAAAAATGGGTATTAAATCAAATTTCTTTAAATACCTCAGATAACCCAATTGAATTTAATATTGGAATTGGATATCCATTTTAACCACAACTTACTTTCTTGATATAGCTTTCAAAGATTTTTCGACTATAGAAGCAGCATTTAAACCATATTTATCCATTAAATCAGCGGGTTTCCCAGATTCTCCAAAAGAATCATAGACACCCACAAACTCCTGCGGCAATGGCATAGTAGTAGCTAAAAATTGGGCAATGGAATCACCTAAACCGCCATTAATTTGATGCTCTTCAGCAGAAACTAAACAATTGGTCTTTTTGACTGAATCTAAAATGGCTTGCGTGTCTAAAGGCTTAATCGTATGAATATTGATCACTTCTGCATGAATACCCTTTTCTTTTAAAATATCAGCAGCAAGGATAGATTCCCATACTAAATGACCAGTTGCAAAAATACTGACATCTGAACCTTCGATTAATTTAATGGCTTTTCCAATAACAAATTCTTGATCCTCAGGAGTAAAAACAGGAACAACAGGTCTACCAAATCTTAAATAAACAGGACCATTATAATTGGCAACCGCTATCGTAGCGGCTTTAGTTTGATTGTAATCACAAGGGTTAATCACCACCATACCTGGCAGCATTTTCATTAAACCGATATCTTCTAAAATTTGATGAGTGGCTCCATCCTCTCCTAAAGTTAATCCTGCATGAGAACAGGCTATTTTAACATTTTTACCAGAATAGGCAACTGATTGACGTATTTGGTCATAAACCCTTCCTGTACCAAAATTTGCAAAAGTAGTTGCAAAAGGAATATAACCACCAATAGATAAACCTGCTGCTATTCCAATCATATTAGCTTCCGCAATACCTGTTTGGAAAAAGCGCTCTGGACAATTTTTAATAAAAGGCTCTAACTTAAGGGAACCGATTAAATCAGCACATAAAGCAACTACCTTAGGATTAGTAAGACTCAAAAATTCCATACCGGCACCAAAGCCGGAACGAGTATCTTTTTTTGTTTCGTAAGTATATATCGACATAATAACCTCTATTAATAATCTCCTAAAGTTTCAGATAATTGATTTAATGCTTCCTCTAATTGTTGGTCATTGGGTGCCACACCATGCCATTTATGTGATCCCATCATGAAATCAACCCCAGCACCCATTTCAGTCTTCATTAAAATCATCATTGGAATATCATTCCCTAACATTTGTTTTGCGTTTGCAAGGCATAATTGCAGACCAGCCATATCATTGCCATCTACATGTAAAACCTTCCAACCAAAAGCCTCGTATTTCAATTGTAAATCACGATTATTCATGATTTTTTCTGTAGGCCCATCGATCTGCTGGCCATTAACATCGATAAAAGCGATCAAATTATCTACTTTATGATGAGGCGCATACATCGCCGCCTCCCATACTTGACCCTCATTCTGTTCCCCGTCACCCATGAGACAATAAACAACCGAAGAATCATGGTTAAGTTTTTTTGCTTGAGCCACGCCTATAGCGACACTTAATCCTTGGCCTAAGGAACCCGAAGCTATCCTAATGCCTTCTAAATGTTCGTGAGGTGTAGGGTGTCCTTGTAATCTTGAATTAATCTTCCGAAAAGTGGATAGCTCATCAATCGGAAAGTATCCTCTTCTTGCTAATACAGAATATAAAACAGGAGAAATGTGACCATTTGAAAGAAAAAACACATCTTCACCTAAGCCTGACATATTAAAGACAACTTGATCATTTGATGCATTTAATTTAAGGTTCATGGCTTCAAAATACAAACCAACCAATAAATCTGTACAGCCTAATGAACCGCCTGGATGTCCAGATTGACAACCATGTACCATTCGTAAAATATCTCTTCTAACTTGAGATGCGATTGAAATTAATTCCTGTGTTTGCATAATATATTAGTGGATTTGTGAGGTATGATTCTTTGTATCCACTTTTTCTATAATATTTGAAATATATCCCTTTTCATCAATGATGAAGGTAGTTCTAGCAATACCCATATATGATTTACCATACATAGACTTCTCAACCCATACTCCATATGCATTCAGTATAAGATGTTCTGGATCTGACAACAATGAAAAATTTAAATTATATTTCTGTTTAAATTTGACATGAGCTTTATTTGAATCGGCACTTACACCAATAACTATAAAACCATTCGACTGTAGTTGAGATAAATTTTCATTTAAATTACAAGCCTGGGCAGTACATCCAGGCGTATCATCTTTAGGGTAAAAGTATAAGACCACTTTCGATCCTTTTAAGGATGATAAATCTATTAATTGACCATCAGAATCTTCCACTTTAAACAAAGGCGCTAAATCTCCAATTTGTAATTTCATAATATCGTTAAATCAAAAAGTTTTTCATTTTCTAAAAATCCAGCTAATAAATCTCCTCTTTGAACAGGGCCTACACCCGCTGGAGTACCCGTAAAAATATAATCTCCCGTTTTCAAGGTGAAATATTTAGAAATATCTTCAATAAGCTCGAATACATTCCAAATCATCAAAGAAGAATTTCCAGATTGTACTAAATTCTCATTCAGATTTAAGTGAAAAGCTATGTTATTTTCCATCATCGAAGACTGAAAAGGCAGCATTTTACTAACAAACGCTGATCCGTTAAATGCCTTAGATTTTTCCCAAGGCAACCCCTTTTCCTTCAATTTAGATTGTAAATCTCGAGCAGTAAAGTCAATTCCTAAACCGTACGAATCTATATACTTATGCGCAAACTTGGCTTCAATATTTTTTCCGACCTTGCCAATTTTAAAGACCAATTCTAATTCATAATGAACATCATTAGAAAACGATGGGTAATAAAATTTGGAGTCTTCTAATAAAGCTGTGTCAGGCTTTAAGAAAATTACAGGATCAGTAGGCTTATCATTCGATAATTCTTTAATATGATCTACATAATTTCTACCTACACAAATAATTTTCATACCCTACTTTAATATTTCAGAAACTAATTTTGCAGCGTCTTTAAGTAAAACAGCAGAGAAAACTTTTAGTCCAGAATTATTTATAATGGCAGCACCTTCTTCCGCATTTGTACCTTGTAAACGTACAATTATAGGAACTTTGATTTCACCAATATTTTTATAAGCCTCAACAACACCATTGGCTACCCTGTCACAACGGACAATTCCACCAAAAATATTAATCAAAATTGCTTTCACATTAGGATCTTGAAGTATGATTCGAAAACCAGCTTCAACAGTCTTCGCATTAGCTCCACCCCCTACATCTAAAAAGTTAGCGGGTTCACCTCCAGATAACTTGATTATGTCCATGGTTGCCATTGCTAAACCAGCTCCATTAACCATGCAACCAACATTGCCATCTAATTTGACATAATTTAAGTCATTCTCGGATGCTTCCACTTCCAATGGATCCTCTTCTGAAACGTCGCGCAAAATAGCTAAATCTTTATGGCGATAAAGTGCATTATCATCTAAATTAACTTTAGCATCAACAGCTAAAATTTTATTATCAGATGTCTTTAAAACAGGATTAATTTCAAACATAGATGAATCAGTATCTACATAGGCATTGTATAAACAATGAATAAATTTAACCATTTCTTTAAAAGCCTGACCGCTAAGACCTAATAAAAAGGCTACTTTCCTAGCTTGAAAATCTTGAAGACCGACTCTAGGGTCAATCCATTCTTTAATAATTTTCTCAGGTGAATGCTCAGCCACTTCTTCAATATCCATTCCACCTTCTGTACTTGCCATAATTACATTGCAAGCACGACCTCGATCTAAAAGTATTGATAAGTAATATTCCTTTGTTTCTGATTCACCTGGATAATAAACATCCTCACTAATCAAAACTTTATTAACCAATTTCCCTTCTGGGCCAGTTTGATGCGTAATTAACTGCATTCCCAAAATCTGAGAAACTCGTTCTTTTAATTCATCTAAGTTTTTGGCTAATTTAACTCCTCCCCCTTTACCTCTACCGCCTGCATGAATTTGGGCTTTTACGACAAACCAACCTGTTCCTGTTTGTGCTTTAAGCTTTTCAGCAGCTGCCACGGCGTCGGATACTTGATCAACAACAACCCCTTCTTGAATCTTTACCCCGTAACCCTTTAATATTTCTTTTGCTTGGTATTCGTGAATATTCATTTAGTATAAAATTTTTATTTCGTGAAATTACTATTTATTTGCCAAACTTTTAAATTGTAGAACATTCTATTCAATATTCTAAAAATAAGTCAAAAAAATGTTGGAATTAAAAAATATTTCAAAATCCTACGGAGAACAATTGATCTTAAATGATATTTCATTTCAGGTAAATGAAAAAGAATTAGTATCCATTTTAGGTCCCTCAGGATCAGGAAAAAGTACTTTATTACAAATTATCGGATTGCTAAATCCTGCAGATTCCGGTAGTATACTTTTAGATAATGTAGAGTGTACAAACCTAAATGAAAAAGAATTAATTGCATTCAGAAATAAAAAACTTGGTTTTGTATTTCAATTTCATAACCTATTAGGAGAGTTCACCTGCGAGGAGAATATTAAAATGCCACTTTTAATTAGAGAGAAAACATTAATTGAAGCTCAATTAGAGTTGTTTGACAAAATAATTAATAAACTTTCAATAAGTGATTTAATAAAGAAATACCCGAATCAATTGTCAGGTGGAGAACAACAAAGAGTAGCTGTGGCTCGAGCATTAATCAATCAACCTAAAATATTGTTAGCCGATGAACCCACGGGCAATTTGGATAATAAAAATGCAGTGAATCTGTATGAATTATTTTTAGAGTTAAAAGAAGATTGGAAGCAGTGCATCATTATGGTCACACACAATGAAAATCTTACGAAACAATCTGATCAAATAATTTATTTAAATTCTGAAAAGCGAATTTAGTTTTATCTGCCAAAATGTCATAAATTTGCAGAAATATGGCCCTTGATTGATGCAAGAATTAAAAGTATTATCTGTTGAAGAGAAATTAAATTTAGATATTCCTAGAATTTCAAAGGAAGTTTTGGGTGCAGAATTTCAAAAAAAAGTGTACCTAGAAAGTTACGGTTGTCAGATGAATTTTGCTGATTCCGAAGTAGTGACATCGATATTGATTAATCATGGTTACGGCACTACTTCCAATATCAACGAGGCAGATGCCATTTTATTAAACACTTGCGCCATTCGAGATAATGCCGAATTGAAAATCAGAAATAGGTTAAAGGGTTTTACTGAACTGAAAAAGAAAAATCCATCATTAACCATTGGAATATTGGGTTGCATGGCCGAAAGATTAAAGATTAAATTAATCGAAGAAGAAAAGCTAGTAGATCTAGTCGCAGGTCCAGATTCATATCGAGATATTCCAAATTTACTGTCAAAATTAGAGTTTGAGGAAAAAGCAATCAATGTCTTCTTGTCAAAAGAAGAAACGTATGGGGATATTGAACCCGTAAGATTGCATTCAAATGGCGTAACGGCATTTGTTAGCATCATGCGTGGTTGCGATAATATGTGTTCATTTTGTGTCGTTCCTTTTACTCGTGGGAGAGAAAGATCTAGAGATACAGCTTCAATCTTGCATGAATGTAACACACTTTTTAATCAAGGTTACAGAGAAGTAACTTTATTGGGTCAAAATGTAGACTCTTATAAATATACATCAGAAGAAAATTCTGAAGTCATAAATTTTGCAAGCCTTTTAGAACAAGTTGCTTTATTAAATCCATTATTAAGAGTTAGATTCTCCACATCACACCCAAAAGATATTACTGATGAAGTTCTATTTGTGATGTCGAGATATTCAAACATTTGCAAAAACATACATTTACCAGCACAAAGCGGAAGCAATCGGATATTAAAATTAATGAATCGAACCTATACCAGAGAATGGTATTTGGACAGGATAAATTCAATACGTACGATACTAGGGCCTGATTGTGGCATATCACACGATATGATTGCTGGATTTTGTACAGAAAACGAAGCGGATCATCAGGATACTTTAAGTTTAATGGATGATGTTGTTTATGATTTTGGCTACATGTTTACCTATTCAGAAAGACCTGGAACACCCGCTGAAAAAAAATTTAAGGATGACATTGAGGAATCTATTAAACAAAGAAGATTAGCTGAAATTATTGCCAAACAGCGATTACACTCAGGAATTAAAAACAACTTATTGGTTGGAACCATTCAACGTGTTTTAGTCGAAGGTGACTCCAAAAAATCAGATGCACATCATTATGGAAAATGTGATTCGGGAAAAGTAGTTGTATTTAAAAAAGTAAAAGAACAAAAAGGGGAATATGTCCATGTAAGAATTACACATTGCACAACAGGAACTTTAATTGGAGAACTAGAATCATTACAAGATGGAAAATAGTCATTTAGCTAGCATAAAAGCCCGTTTTGGAATTATTGGAAATTCTCCATTGTTGATTCATGCCATATCCATCGCTGAACAAGTGGCTCCTACCGACATGACTGTGTTAATTACGGGTGAAAGTGGATCAGGTAAGGAGTCTTTTTCTAAAATAATACATTCTTTATCCAAAAGAAAACATGGTCAGTTTATAGCGGTCAACTGCGGAGCTATCCCAGAGGGGACCATAGATTCAGAATTATTTGGACATGAAAAAGGATCTTTTACGGGTGCAATAGAAGCAAGAAAAGGGTATTTTGAGGTTACAGATGGTGGTACAATTTTCCTAGATGAGATAGCTGAAATGCCACTAGGCACACAAGCTAGATTGCTTCGTGTACTAGAAAATGGAGAATTTCTTAGAGTGGGATCATCGAAAGTTCAAAGAACAAATACGCGCGTTGTGGCGGCTACCAACTTAAACCTTCAAAATGCCATTGAAAAAGGAAAATTCAGAGAAGATTTATTTTATCGATTAAGTACAGTTCCTATTTATGTTCCACCTTTAAGAGAAAGAGGCGGAGATATTGAATTATTATTCAGAAAATTTACCACTGATTTTTCCGAATCACATCGAGTTAAGCCGATTTCATTAACGAATGAAGCTAAAAATTTGCTGCAGAAGCAACGCTTTCCAGGTAATATACGCCAATTAAAAAATTTAGCTGAACAAATATCTGTTTTAGAAATTGGTGATCGAATTGTTGATGAAGAAAGACTCCAATATTATTTAGACTTTAATGAGCCAAAATTAAACTCAACCGTTGTTAAGGGAGAATATTTCCAAAATTCTGAGGGTATCAATGAAAGAGAAATTCTATATAAAATTCTTTTTGACCTCAAAAAAGATGTCACTGAATTAAAAAAGATATTGCTTAAGTTAATTGAAAGTGGAAATTCGAATGCTTATGATATCCTTTCTGAAAACATGTCCATTTTTGAAGACATAAAAGAAAACGAAGAGGATCATATACGCAATAAAGCACTCCCAACGCATCAAAATGATGTTACAACTAATTTAAATATACACTCCGACAATTTAATTTCGGAATCAGAAGATGCGCAGTTTGAAGAAATAATTACCAATCCGGATGTAACCCTTTCTTTGGAAAAGCAAGAAAAAGAAATCATCATTAGGGCATTAAAGAAAAACAAGAATAAGCGTAAATATGCGGCAAAAGATTTAGGTATTTCTGAAAGAACATTATATCGTAAAATAAAACAATATGACCTGGAAGATAATGTATAATAAAATTTTGATCTGTTTGTTGGCTCCTTTGTTTCTTAGCTCATGTTATAGCTTTAAAGGAGCGAGTCTCTCACAAGATTTGAAAACGATACAAATTAATAATATTCGAATGGAGACTGCTGGAGGTCCTACGAATTTAGGTTTAACTATAAATGAAAAAGTAAAAGAGTATTTTCAAAGAAATACAACTTTAAAAATTATCAATCAAAACCCTGATTTATTACTTGAAGGAACGATTGTTGGATATGAAATGACTCCACAGGCTCCCACATCGGATGATAAAGCTGGATTAAACAGATTAACTTTGAAAATACAATTTTCATTAGTGAACCGATTAGATGAAACGAAGAACTTTGACCAAGAATTTAGTTTTTATCAAGATTTTCCACAAAATCAAACATTAACACAGGTAGAAAAAAATCTAATTCCTAAATTAGTAGACCAAATTATTTTAGATCTTTTCAATAAAATTGCAGGCGATTGGTAATGAATTTAGAAAAAGCTCAAAAATTATGGTTTTTACTTCATCGATTTGATCGTACAAATCGAACTGATTTAGCTATTTTTAATGCTGATAAAGACAGGTATCCATTTTTTTATTTGTTGCATTGGAATGAGAAACATAATATAAGTCAACAAAGAAAAGTGGCGTTGAAATCTAATTCTAGATTAAATTACTTTAAGTCTATCCGTGATATTGAAACGATTGAGATAGAGAATCCATTTGAATTTGATGATAAATCAGAGAATTTAAATAATGTTCAGGCACAATTAATAGAAGATTTTTTATTAAAAATGCCAACAATCACTAAAATCAAAAAGGGTTCGAATGAAAGCGAATTAAACGAAGATGTAGACTTTTCGGAAGTTACCTACCATCCGCCAACAACGGAATCTTATGCCATCATATTAGAAAAACAAGGTAAATATGATTTAGCAATTAAAGTATATGAAAAATTAAGTTTGGCTAAACCTGAAAAAAGGCTTTACTTTGCATCTCGAATTTCAGAAATAGCTTTTAAAATAAATAATTAACTAAATATGTTTACTTTATTAATTTCCCTTATCGTCATATTCTCAGCATTGTTAATCATACTTATTTTGGTGCAAAATCCAAAAGGAGGAGGTATTAATGGAGAATTTAATCCCACTGGAGCTACTCAAATGTTTGGTGTACAAAAAACGGGTGATTTAGTTGAACAATTAACCTGGGGGTTTTCAATTACCATTTTAGTATTGGTTTTATTAACAAATTTTACAATTTCCTCTAATTCACCGGATGCTGTACAATCAGTTAACGTAGAAAAGGCCGCAGGAAAAACTATTCCAACGGCACCAGCACCAAAACCAATGACCAAATAATAACTGACAATTTTTCAGTTATTATTCAATGGCATACATCTTGATATGTAATGTCGAAATTCTTTAATAAAAGAGTTTATTATACGTTTAAAAACCTAAATTCATAAAACATGTCAAAGTTAACTATTAAGCCCTTAGCAGACAGGGTTATTGTTGAACCGGCTGCAGCTGAAGAAAAAACTGCATATGGAATTATCATTCCAGATACCGCAAAAGAAAAACCACAAAAAGGTATCGTAGTGGCAGTTGGCAATGGAAAAAAAGATGAGCCTATTACTGTTAAGGTAGGTGATGATGTATTGTATGGCAAATACTCTGGAACTGAAATCACAATTGAAGGAAAAGATTATTTAATCATGCGAGAATCAGACATTTTTGCAGTTTTGTAAATCATAAAATTTAAAAATCACAAATAAAGAATTAATCACATGGCTAAGGAATTATTTTTTGACAGCGAAGCTCGCGAAAAAATGAAAAGAGGGGTTGATACCCTTGCTAATGCTGTTAAAGTTACATTAGGACCTAAAGGTCGTAACGTTATTATTGACAAGAAATTTGGTTCACCTCAAATCACAAAAGATGGGGTAACTGTAGCAAAAGAAATTGAATTAGAAGATGCTGTTGAGAACATGGGAGCTCAATTAGTTAAAGAAGTTGCTTCCAAAACTGCAGATCAAGCAGGAGATGGTACAACTACTGCAACTGTTTTAGCACAATCAATATATACGATCGGTTCAAAAAATGTGGCTGCTGGAGCTAATCCAATGGACCTAAAGAAAGGGATTGAGAAAGCGGTAGACGCCATTGTTAAAGATCTAAAGAAACAATCACGTCCGATTACAACATCGAACGAAATTGCTCAGGTGGCTACTATTTCAGCTAACAATGATTCGGAAATTGGCAAAATGATTTCATCGGCTATGGATAAAGTAGGTCGTGAAGGAGTTATCACCGTTGAAGAAGCAAGAGGAACTGAAACAGAAGTAAAGACTGTAGAAGGTATGCAATTTGACAGAGGTTATTTATCTGCCTATTTTGTTACTAACACTGACAAAATGGAAGTGGAATTAGAGAAACCTTTTATCTTAATTTCAGAGAAAAAAGTATCTTCGATGAAAGAATTACTACCCGTATTAGAAGTAGTAGCTCAAACAGGTCGTCCTCTATTAATTATTTCAGAAGATGTAGACGGTGAAGCATTAGCTACTCTAGTAGTTAATAAAATCCGTGGTGCTCTGAAAGTAGCTGCTGTGAAGGCTCCAGGATTTGGAGACCGCAGAAAAGCTATGTTAGAAGATATCGCAATTTTGACTGGTGGAACTGTTATCGCAGAAGAAAGAGGATTTAAGCTTGAGAATGCTACAATAGAATATTTAGGTCAAGCTGATAAAATTATTATCGACAAAGACAATACAACTATTGTTAATGGTTCTGGTTCAAAAGATGATATAAACAATCGTGTGAATCAAATTAAATCTCAAATTGAGAACACTACATCTGATTATGATCGTGAGAAATTACAAGAGCGTTTAGCCAAATTATCTGGCGGTGTAGCTATCTTGTATATTGGAGCGGCTACAGAAGTAGAAATGAAAGAGAAAAAAGATCGTGTTGACGATGCATTGCACGCAACTAGAGCTGCTGTTGAAGAAGGTATTATTGCTGGTGGTGGAGTTGCTTTGATTCGTGCTATTGGTTCTTTAGATAAGTTGAAAGGCGAAAATGAAGATCAAATGACAGGAATTAACATCATTCGTCAAGCAGTAGAATCTCCATTGAGAACTATAGTTGCCAACGCAGGTGGAGAAGCTTCCGTTGTTGTAAATGCAGTTCGTGCAGGTAAAGACGATTTTGGATATAATGCTCGTGAAGATAAATACGAAAATATGATCGCAGCAGGTATTATCGACCCAACAAAAGTAACCCGTTTGGCTTTAGAAAATGCAGCATCCATTGCTGGACTTTTATTGACTACGGAATGTGTCATTGCTGATAAACCAGCCAACGAGCCAGCGCATAGTCATGCACCTGGTGGTGGTGGAATGGGCGGCATGATGTAAATTTAATTTCATTATTAGCTTAAAACTCCCCATATTTGGGGAGTTTTTTTATGTACCATATGAAGAGAATTGCAATAGATATGGATGATGTGTTGGCGGATACAACAGTCAAAATCATTCATACCATCAATAGCCTACTAGATAAAAATTATTCCTACGAAGAATTAATGTCAGATAGACTGGCACGAGAACGATTTCTTAAAGATTACTTGGCCAATAATTCATTTCTTTGGCAACCTGGTTTTTTCTTAGATGTACCCGTTAAAAACAAAGCGGTTCAGATAGTTCAACAACTAAGTGAAAGCTACGAAATCTTCATTGTCTCTGCAGCTACTGAATTTCCCGAATCTTTAAAAGAAAAATTGATTTGGATGAAACAACACTTTCCTTTCATTTCATGGACTCATATTGTATTTTGTGGACATAAGTACATGATTCAAGCTGATTATCTAATTGATGATCACGAGAAGAATTTAAAAACCTTTAGTGGTACTCCTCTCCTATTTACAGCACCACATAACTTACACATACATGAATACCAACGTGTCGACACTTGGGATGCAGTAGCCAATCTTTTATTATAATCAATTTAATGTTTAAAAATAGGGCGTCTATTAGTTTGCTATTTTTCCTTTGTGGAATAAATTTTGCAAGTTGGGCCACAAGAATTCCAGATTTTAAAGAAAAATTACATTTAACTGATTCGGAATTAGGTACCATTTTGTTAGGCTTACCTATAGGATCACTTATATCATTACCTTTAGCCGGTTGGTTAATCACAAAATATGAGTCAAAGTGGATATGTTTAACAGCGATTGTTATGTACATATTTATCATGCCCATCTTAGGTTATTCACCTAATTCTTTCGGATTATTTATTGCCCTATTTTTATTTGGAATGGCTGGAGATATCTTAAATATCGCCATGAATACTCAAGTGGTCACTTTGGAAAAGAGTATGAATAAGACCATCATGTCAAGCTTTCATGCTCTTTTTTCTCTCGGATTGATGTTGGGAGCATTAAGCGGGGGCATAATTTTAAATTATAAGGTTTCAAGTTTCAACCATTTATTGGTCATAGGAGGTCTGAATTTTTTATCGATCCCATTCTTTTTGTCAAATTTATTACCTGATCATTTTAAAAAGAACAATGAGTCACAAGAAGGAAAAAAGAAATCGTTTTTTGATTTAGGCCCTCATCTATTTACCCTATCATTTATTGCATTCTGTGGAATGCTATGTGAGGGAGCCATGGCTGATTGGATAACGCTATATTTTAAAGAATCGACCTTCATATCTACATTTCCTACTACCATTGGATTTACATCCTTTGCTCTATCTATGGTTATTGGAAGATCCATGGGCGATTATGTGGCCAAATTATTTTCGATAAAAAATATCTTAACCTTAAATGGTATACTAATTAGTCTAGGCCTACTCATAACATTAATGACCACGAACGAATATATCATGATAATCGGTTGTTTAATTGCAGGCATAGGCATATCTACCATTATACCCATCATATATTCTGAAGCAGGTAAATCAAAAAATATATCACCATCAGTAGCGATTGCAAGCGTGTCTACCATAGCATACGTTGGATTCCTCGTTGGCCCAGTATTTATCGGCTACTTATCTGATTATTTGGGATTAAACAAAGCCTTATACTTATTAGTCTTTTTAGGAATAATTGCAAGCTTATTGTCTAAATTCAAATTGACAGATCAAGAAAACTAGATTCTATTATTTATAAATCGATGTGCACATTAATCCATTCAGAGTCAAAACGAGCATCATATTTTTTATAAAATTCAATAGCGGGTGAATTCCAATCTAAGACTTGCCACATGAGTCCTTTTGAATTTGTTGCTTTCGCTTCTTCAATGGTAGCCTCCATTAAAAGTTTTCCATATCCTTTTGACCTGTATTCGCTTTTAACGAACAAATCTTCGAGATACAACCTCTTGCCTTTCCAAGTAGAAAAACGGAAATACCAAAGAGAGAAACCGACCAATTGATCATTTTCGAATAATATAAAGGCATCAAATAACGGCTTATCTGAAAAACCATTTATTTCATAATCTTCTATTGTCGCTGTTACTTCTTCGGGAGCTCGTTCAAATAAAGCTAATTCTTTAACCAAAGAAAAGATTAATGGGATATCAAATGATTCCGCTTTACGTAAGATTATTTTATCCATTAGTGACATTTCTTAATTTAGTTAATAAATCTTCCATATCAGATGGAAATTTTCTCTCAAAATAAATCCATTCTTTGGATATAGGATGTTCAAAACCTAGTGAATAAGCATGTAAAGCTTGCCTAGGACATGTTTGAAACATATTTTCGACAAATGATTTAAAATTAGCCATGTGACTCATGTATCTGATTTTATCCCCTCCATAGGAACTATCAGATATCAATGGATGTCCCATAGACAAAGCATGGGCACGAATTTGATGTGTGCGACCTGTTTCTAACTGAAATTTAAGCAGAGAACAAAAGCCAAATGATTCCACAACTTCATAATGCGAAATAGCTAATTTGCCTTCATCATAATCTTCCGGAAATATGGCCATCACTTTCCTATCTTTCGGATTTCGAGCAATTTTACCTCTTAACGTTCCAGTTGTATTTTTAGGCACCCCCCAACAAACCGCATAATAGGTTCTTTGAATGGTGTGATCAAAAAATTGTTTGGCAAGATAAGTCAATGCAAATTCCGATTTAGCCACGACAAGAATTCCTGAAGTGTCCTTATCGATTCGATGAACTAATCCTGGCCTAATTTCTTGTTTACCAGGAAGTTGTTGGCAATGATATAATAAGGCATTGACTAAAGTTCCAGACCAATTGCCATGAGCGGGATGAACCACCATACCAGCAGCCTTATCCACTAGCAAAACATCTTCATCTTCATATATAATAGAAATAGGAATATCTTCTGCATATAAATCTTTATCTCGAGGTGGCTGAGAAAAAGAAACAGAAATGGAATCAAGGGGCTTAACGCGATAATTAGGTTTAATAATTCCCCCATTTACTTTAACAGAGCCAGCATCTATCCCTAATTGAATTTTAGATCGACTAGAATTAGAAATTTTAAGTTGTAAATATTTATCTATTCTAAGTAATTGTTGACCTTTGTCTACAACAAAATTAAAATGCTCAAATAAGTCATCTTCGGATTCAACTGGATCTAATTCTTCGTCAATGGACATTTCTGAATTTACATTAAAACATTTACAACTACCATCTCCCATTCAAGAAATATTTGAAGATGAATGGCAAGAAAAAAAAATACAAGTATTTGTCAAAAGAGACGACTTGATACATCCAATTATTTCAGGTAATAAATGGCGCAAATTAAAGGAATATATTGGTTTAGCCCAAATAAATGCCTCTAATTCAATAATAAGTTTTGGAGGAGCCTATTCAAATCATTTATACGCTTTGTCATATGTTGGCAATCAATTTAATATAAAAACAATAGGAATTATAAGAGGAAATGAATTGTCCATAAACAGCAATTCATATTTAAAGCAAATGTCAGAATGGGGAATGGATTTGCATTTTCTAGATAGGGAATCTTACCGAAAAAAAATAATCCCTGAAGAAATAGAAACAGAAAATGTAATCGTTATACCAGAAGGTGGCTTTTCAAAAGTAGGCGTATTAGGACTGGAAGGGTTAAAAAATGAATTAAATAAACAAATACAGGCTGACTACATTATTACTGCGGTTGGAACAGGAACGACAGCCATAGGAATTTCCAAATTCCTCAAAATAAAAACAATTGGAATACTCACCTTAAATAATTTAACAGAAATTGAACAAAATAGTCAGGAATTTGACCTAGATAACTTTTTAGAAATTAAAACAAATTACATTTTCGGGAAATACGCAAAAGACTCTCAAGTTTTAAATGAATTTTGCGACACTTTTAACAAAAAACATCAAATATTAATAGAACCTACCTATACGGGAAGAATGTTTTATGGATTATATGACTTAATCAGAAACAATTACTTCCCTAAAAATTCTAAGTTAATTGCCTTACATACAGGGGGAATAAAATTACCCCACTGAGCCTTCTAAAGATATAGCCAATAATTTCTGAGCTTCTACTGCAAATTCCATAGGAAGTTGATTTAATACTTCTTTCGCATACCCATTAACGATTAAGGCGATAGCTGTCTCAGTAGATAAACCCCTTTGATTGCAATAAAATATCTGATCCTCTCCTATTTTAGAGGTTGTTGCTTCGTGTTCAACAGAAGAAGTTGGATTTTTAACTTCAAGGTATGGGAACGTGTGAGCCCCACACTTATCTCCTAATAGCAAGGAATCGCATTGGCTAAAGTTTTTGGCATGATCAGCTCTTTTGGAAACCTGAACTAATCCACGATACGAATTTTGGGAAAAACCAGCTGAAATTCCTTTCGAAACAATTCTCGATTTTGAATGCTTACCCAAATGAATCATTTTGGTGCCGGTATCAGCTTGTTGGTAATTATTAGTCACCGCAACAGAGTAAAACTCTCCAATGGAATAATCTCCTTTCAAAACAACTGAAGGATATTTCCAAGTAACGGCAGAACCTGTTTCCACTTGAGTCCAAGATAATTTGGAATGAGCACCATCACAAATACCTCTCTTAGTCACAAAATTATAAATACCCCCTTTTCCTTCTTTATCCCCTGGATACCAGTTTTGAACAGTTGAATATTTCACTTCCGCACCGGAATGAACAAAAATCTCCACGACTGCTGCGTGCAATTGATTTTCATCACGCATCGGAGCAGTACATCCTTCCAAATAACTCACGTATGATTCATCTTCAGCGACAATTAAAGTTCTTTCGAACTGTCCTGTACCTGAAGCATTAATTCTAAAATAAGTAGACAACTCCATTGGACAACGAACTCCTTTGGGTATGAAACAGAAAGATCCGTCAGAAAAAACAGCAGAATTTAATGCAGCAAAATAATTGTCCTTTACAGGCACAACGCTACCAAGGTACTTTTTTATCAATTCAGGGTGTTCTTTAACAGCTTCTGAAATGGAACAAAAAATGACACCTTTTTCAGATAAGGTTTCTTTAAAAGTAGTGGCAACAGACACTGAATCAATGACTGCATCTACGGCAACATTCGATAATCTTTTTTGTTCATCAAGGCTAATACCTAATTTCTCAAATGTCCTTCTAAGTTCAGGATCGATCTCATCTAAGGAGTTTAATTGCTTTTTTTGAACGGGAGCTGAATAATATTTTAACGATTGATAGTCTGTCGGCTTATATTTTACGTTCGCCCAAGTTGGCTCCTCTAACGTTTTCCAATGTCTAAAAGCAGCTAAACGCCAATTTAATAGCCAATCTGGTTCGTTTTTTTTCTCAGAGATAAAATGAATAGTAGATTCATCCAAACCAATGGGAGCTTCATCCGTTTCAAAAAATGATTCGAAACCATATTTATAATCTGAGCTAGTAACTTCTTGTAATATATCGTCTACTTTATCTGCCATAATAATTCAGTACATCTTAAAAGCCCAAAATTACAAAATGAATTTTAAAGATTAAGCCAATTGTTTAGAATGGATATAAATAAACTAAAATAATGGAGTATTTCTGATCAAACTTTCTTCTAACGAAATAAAAGTCTCAGTCCTTTGAATGCCATTAACTTTTTGAATTTTATCATGTAAAACTTCTCTAAGATGCTGAGTATCTCTACAAATAATTTTGGCGAATATCGAATATATGCCCGTCGTATAATGAATATTAACCACCTCAGGTATTTCCTCAAGTTGTTTTGCTACATCTGCATATAAACTACTTTTATCTAGATATATACCCAAAAAAGCACATATATCCCACCCGATTTTTGAGTAATCAATGAGTAATTGTGAACCTTTTACGATACCTAAAGCTTGCATTTTTTTCATGCGAACATGTACCGTCCCCCCAGAAACTTCTAATCGATTCCCAATTTCAGTAAAGGGTAAATTAGCATCTGATACTAAAATTTCTAATATTTTATAATCAAGTGGGTCAAGGTCTTGCTTACGATCCATGAATAAATTAAAATTAAATAGTGTATTTGTTAAAATATTTACAAAAAAAAGACAATTTTATTAAATAATTTTGAATTTATACTTTACCGCATTATATTTGTTGACTTATTAATTACAAAGGTAGTTAAATTTATTGTAGGGTGATGAAATTGGCAGACGTGCCCTCCTGTCTCGGGGGTGGTGATTCTGGGATAAACGCGGCATAACGGGTTGACCACTAAGTTAGTTCTGTGTCGTGGCTAACCACATCTTGGAGGTTCGAATCCTTCTCCTACAGCCATAAGTTTTTAGTTTGTTGATGAAGTGTAATGTTAAAAGCAATCCTATTTTAGGATTGCTTTTTTATTTGGTATAAAGTCTATAAATTGAGTAGAGAAATTTAACCTTTTAAATGATATCAACATGAGTTTACGTTTAGGTGACATCGCACCCGATTTCCAAGCGGAATCAACTTTAGGGCACATATCCTTCCATAATTGGATCGGAGATTCATGGGCATTGTTTTTTAGCCACCCTGCTGATTTTACTCCAGTATGTACAACTGAATTAGGTAAAACAGCACTTCTTAATGGAGAATTTACTAAAAGAGGAGTAAAAGCAATTGCCATATCCGTAGACTCCTTAGAATCTCACAATAAATGGGTACCTGATATCGAGGAGGTTAATTCAGTACAAATGAATTTTCCAATTATTGCAGATCCAGAAAAGAAAGTAGCATTACTATACGATATGATTCACCCAAATGCATCTGAAAAAGCAACGGTAAGATCTGTATTTATTATAGGACCAGACAAAAAAATAAAGTTGACATTAACCTATCCAGCCTCTACAGGTAGAAATTTTACAGAAATTTTACGCGTTATTGATTCTCTACAACTAACGGCAAACTACCAAGTAGCCACACCAGCAGACTGGGTGAATGGAGAAGATGTTATTATTACACCAGCCGTATCTGATGCTGATGCAGTGGCGAAATTTCCTAAGGGATTTACCAGTGTTAAACCATATTTGAGAAAAACACCTCAACCGAACTTGTAAACTTGTAAGATTCTAATTTTTAAAAGGAGAATTTGGCCATCATGTCATGCTCCTTTTTTTTATACTCAATCCATTAAAATTTCTTAATTTCGCCAAAGTAAAAACAATCATTTTATTATGCTTTCCAACCAAGATTTCACAAAGACGCCAGCTTTTAATCATTTAAGAAATGACTTTAATAGACTTCATTCAACTACTATCAAAAGCTTATTTGATGCAAATGAACAAAGGCAAAACGAATTCAGTCTAGCATTTAACGATCTATTTTTCGATTTCTCTAAAAACATATTAGATAAAGAAGCGTTCACTCATTTAATTGAGCTAGCTCATCAGACAGGCTTAAAATCAGCTATTAATTCTCAGTTTTCAGGTGATGTGATCAATGTAACCGAAAACAGATCAGTTCTACATACAGCACTAAGAGCTAACACCACATCAGAAATACTGATTGACGGCAAAAATATTATGCTCGATATTCAATTGGTAAAAAATCAAATGAAAGACTTTTGTGAACAAGTTATTCATGGACTATGGAAAGGATATACAGGAAAACCGATTACCGATGTAGTAAATATTGGAATTGGAGGTTCTGATTTAGGCCCCGTAATGGTAACTGAAGCATTAAAAGCGTATAAGAATCAGTTAAATATACATTTTGTCAGCAATGTCGACGGTACGCATATCTCCGAAACAATTAAAAAAATAAATCCAGAAACAACTTTGTTTTTAATTGCCTCAAAAACTTTTACGACGCAAGAAACAATGGCCAATGCATTTTCAGCTAGAAATTGGTTTTTAGCTGAAGCAAAAGACATGAAACATGTTGCAAAACATTTTGTAGCGATGTCGACCAATAAAACAGAAGTAGAAAAGTTCGGAATTGATGCTCAGAATATGTTTGTATTTTGGGATTGGGTGGGTGGTAGATATTCTCTATGGTCAGCTATTGGACTTTCTATTGCACTAAGTATCGGATTTGATAATTTTGAACTCTTGTTATCAGGGGCTAATGAAATGGATGTTCATTTCGCTACAGCATCTTTTGAAAATAACATTCCAGTCATATTAGCTTTATTAGGTATATGGTATACACAATTCTTTAATTCCAATACACACGCTATTTTACCTTATGATCAATACATGCATCGTTTTGCAGCTTATTTCCAACAAGGTGATATGGAATCGAATGGTAAATCTGTGGATCGCAATGGGAATCGTGTTAATTATCCCACAGGGCCTGTAATATGGGGTGAGCCAGGAACGAATGGCCAACATGCGTTTTATCAATTAATACACCAAGGAACTCAATTGATCCCCGCAGATTTCATTGCACCAGCCATAACACACAATAAAATCGGAAACCACCACACTTTATTGATGTCTAATTTTTTTGCTCAAACAGAGGCTTTAATGAACGGGAAAACAAAAAAGGAAGTTGACGCAGAGCTACAAAAAGCAGGTTTATCCACAGAACAAATAAATAAACTCAGTCCATTTAAGGTTTTTGAAGGAAATAGGCCAACCAACTCCATTTTAGTCAAGCAAATTACTCCTAAAACTTTAGGCTCATTAATCGCTATGTATGAACACAAAATATTTGTACAAGGGGTTATTTGGAATATATTCAGCTATGATCAATGGGGAGTTGAATTAGGAAAACAATTAGCTAACTCCATATTACCTGAATTAGAAAACGATCAAGAAATTAATTCTCACGATAGCTCAACAAACGGGTTGATCAACAAATTTAAAGCGTGGAGGTCTTAAGATAATCTTTGAACTAGCTCAGACAAGTTAAGTTCTTCTTGGGTTCCACTAATCATATCCTTTAGTGAAATTAAACCAGATTTAATTTCTTCTGAACCGATTACTGCCACAAATCGAATTCCTTTTTTGTCTGCGTATTCAAATGACTTTTTGATTTTAGTCAAGTCTGGGTAAACCTCACATGAAATTCCATTTGATCGTAATGAATTAGCTAAACCTATACATTTCAATTGGCCTTCTAAATCAAAATAAGTAAACAATACTTGGCATGCACTAGAATTTACCGAAGGCAATAAATTCAAGGTGTCCATCACATCGATAATCCTTTCTATACCAAAAGAAATCCCAACTCCCGACATGTTAGGTAAACCAAAGGAACTTGTTAAATTATCATAGCGCCCCCCTCCTACAATACTGCCGAAAGCAAGATCGACTGCCTTCCCTTCAAAAATAAGACCCGTATAGTAAGACAATCCGCGCGCTAATTTGACGTCAAAAATAAGGTTCGATTGGTCTGCAGAAAAGGAAAGAACATCTTCTATCTCTTTTAATCCAGCCATACCGATCTCAGATTGAGCTAAAAATGATTTTAAATTAATTATTTTTTGATCATTAGTTCCTTCAAACTCAATGATTACTTTAAGTTTATTCAATTTATCAGTTTCAAATCCTTGCGCTAATAATTCATTTTGAACAACATCCCATCCAACCTTGTCTAATTTATCTAAAGCGATTGCAAAAGAAGAGAATTTATCCATCATCCCTAAAACGTCCACAATTCCTGTCAATACTTTTCTGGAATTAATTAATAATTGGACGTTTAAGTTTAACTCCGAAAAAATAGCTTGGAATAAAGAAACTAATTCCGCTTCATTGATTAAAGAATCAGAACCCACTATATCCGCATCACATTGATAAAATTCCCTATATCTACCTTTTTGAGGTCTATCTGCTCTCCAAACAGGCTGTATCTGATAACGTTTAAACGGAAATGCCAATTCACTCCTATTCATGGAAACAAAACGAGCAAAAGGTACAGTTAAATCATACCTTAAACCCTTTTCAGTTATCTTTTGGGAAAAGTTTTTAAAACCCAAGTCAATATCATTTGGGGTTACGTCTTTTAAGAAATCACCTGAATTCAATATCTTAAAAAGCAATTGATCACCTTCATCACCATATTTACCCATTAAAGTGGATAAATTTTCAATAGATGGAGTTTCAATATTTTGGAAACCAAAACGTTCAAAATGCTTTTTGATTATTGAAAAAACATAATTCCTTTTGACCATTTCTTTTGGCCCAAAATCTCTAGTTCCCCTTGCGTTGCTTGGCTTTTGCATCATATATAAAAAACAAAATTAATTAATTATGCTTAATATTTTTGATAAATAACCTAGAATAGCTATTTTTGCATACCAAATTTTAAAGACATGGCTGTAACAAGATTAAAACGTAAAGACAGAAGAAATAAGGCAGTAGCTAACAACAAGGTAGCCGCTATCAAAATTTTAAAACGTAGACCAATTATCAAATTGGTGGATGTAGAAGAAATCAAAGCTACTTTTAATAAGTAATTTTTATATCTTTATATTTAAACCGGTTTTTACCGGTTTTTTTTTATCTAAAACCTACTAAACAAAATGAAAAAGACCCTCTTCGTACTATCTATTTCGATTTTCACATTAGCGTTTAATGTTAAAGCTCAAGATCATCGACATGCAGTAGTAAATCCAACAAATCCAGAAATCACAGAATATTGGGATCCTGAGGTTAAAGTTATTACACCTGGTTCAATTCCATCTGATGCCATTATTTTATTTGACGGAAAAGATTTAAGCAATTGGGAATCAGCAAAAGATGGTTCACCTGCTTTATGGAAGGTAGATCCTGCAGAAAAGTCAATGACGGTTGTTGGCAAAACTGGCAATATATCAACTAAGCAAAAATTTGAGAACTATCAATTACATATTGAATGGAGATCCCCTATGGAGCCTGATACTAAAAAAAGTCAAGGCAAAGGAAATAGTGGTGTTTTCATGCAAGGAATGTATGAAGTACAAGTAATGAACTCGTATCAAAATAGAACGTATCGCAATGGACAAGCTGGAAGTATTTACAAGCAAAGTGCTCCATTGGTTAATGCTACATCTAAAATGGGCGAATGGAATACTTACGATATCATTTATACGGCTCCTAAATTCACAATTAATGGTGGAATCGACACCCCTGCTTATGTAACTGTAATTCATAATGGAGTTGTTGTACAAAATCATACTAAAATTCAAGGAACTACTGAATATATAGGCCAGCCTAAAAACCCAGTACATGGACCAGGACCTATCAGCTTACAAGATCATGGAAATCAAGTAAGTTTTCGAAATATATGGATTCGAGAAATGTAAAAAGATCTAAATTTTAATTAAGGAAGGTTTTTTTATCAAAAAAACCTTCCTTTTTTTGTTATATGAAATATTTAATTAGCTGGGTTTTAAGAAATATCCCACGAAAATTCATTCAATTATTTGCTCATAAATTAATCAAACTATATAGCTTGATTTTAATTGGCGATCAAGTTCATTGCCCAATTTGCAATAAATCATTCCGTAAGTTTTTGCCTTATGGGA
Organism: Cytophagaceae bacterium; assembly: GCA_947486835.1. GTDB lineage: Bacteria > Bacteroidota > Bacteroidia > Cytophagales > Spirosomataceae > Aquirufa. Next base: position 37,918 of record CANKVC010000001.1, read on the forward strand.
GAATGTTTCCTCGTGAAAATGCTTTATGTCCTTCCTGTTTAAGTTTAGAAAGACATCGATTAATGCATTTATTTCTAAAAAACGAGACTAATTATTACACCAGCAAACCTAAAGTATTGCATATAGCTCCTGAATATTGCTTTATTGATCGATTTGAAAAATATCTGGGTGATAATTATATAACGGCTGATATTGAATCCCCTTTAGCTAAGGTAAAAATGGATCTTCACCACATACCCTTTGAGGATAACTCGTTTGATGTAGTTTTTTGCAACCATGTACTTGAACATGTGAAAGATGATGTCCAATGTATGAGAGAAATAAGGCGCGTACTTAAAAGTGACGGTTTTGCTCTTTGCCAAAGTCCTCAAAGGTATGACCTAGAAACAACCTATGAAGATGCCAGTATAACGGACCCAAAAGAACGGGAAAAGCATTTTTTGCAAGATGATCATCTACGAATTTATGGAAGAGACTATGGGGATCAATTAAAATCTTCAGGTTTCAACGTTGAAGAAGTTAGTATGGTAGAGAAAATTGGCCTAATTGAAGCAAAAAAAATGGCTTTGCCATTAGAAGAAATTATATATTTATGTAAAAAATAATATGCGCTACGAAAAACTGTCGTCAACATTATTTATAAAAAATAGGGCAAAATTAATTGAATTACTGCCCCCTAAATCCATGGTTATCATTAGTTCTAATGATATCATGCCAACTAACGCAGATGGCACAATGGGATTTAAGCAGAATTCCGACTTGTATTATTTATCAGGATTAGACCAAGAAGAAACCTTATTAATACTTTACCCAGATGCACCTGAAGATCAATATAAGGAAATAGCGTTTGTCAAGGAGACTTCTGAGCTAATTGAAATTTGGGAAGGACATAAATTCACAAAACAAGAAGCCATTGAAATCTCAGGAATCAAAAATATTCAATGGACCAGTAATTTTGAGCAAGTTCTTAAAACCATCATTTATAGTGCTGAGCAAATCTATTTAATTGACAACGAGCATATTCGAAATAGCTCTTTGGTTGAAACTCAAAATGATCGCTTGAACTTAGAAATAAAGGAGAAATATCCGTTACACAAGATCGAAAGGCTGGCTCCATTATTGAATATCATCCGCATGCAAAAGGAAACTATTGAAATAGAAGCCTTACAAAAAGCCATCGACATTACTGAAAAAGCATTTAGAAGAATATTGAAATTCACAAAACCTGGTGTATTTGAGTATGAAGTGGAAGCTGAATTCATTCATGAGTTTATCAAAAATCGTAGTAATGGCTTTGCCTATACTCCTATTATTGCCTCCGGTTCAAATGCATGTGTTCTTCATTATATTGAAAATACATTAGCATGTAAAGATGGGGATATGCTTTTGCTAGATGTAGGAGCTTGTTATGCGAATTACAATGCTGACATGACTAGAACAATTCCGGTCAATGGTCGGTTTACCAAAAGACAAAAACAAGTTTACGAAGCGGTGCATGATGTCTTGAATTTTGCTACCCAAATCATGACTTCAGGGACATATTGGGTAGATTATCAAAAAGAAGTAGAGAAATACATGGAAAGTAAACTGATCGATTTAGGTTTATTTACGCGAAATGATGTTGAAAAGCAAGATAAACACCAACCATTATTTAAAAAATACTTCATGCATGGAGTTGCGCACCATTTAGGCATAGATGTGCATGATGTTTGGGATAAATATAAACCATTTGCTTCTGGCATGGTTTTAACTTGTGAACCTGGAATTTATATCAGAGAAGAAGGGCTAGGAATTAGATTAGAAAATAATTTATTGATCACTGATAAAGGAGCCGTAAATTTGATGAATAATATCCCAATTCATTGGGAAGAAATTGAAACTTTAATGAATTCTTAAAATGAATCATTTTCAATTTAAGATTCAATTTAAATAAACAAATTATTAGTAAATAATATTAATGAAAAACCTTCGAAATTTTTGCATCATCGCACATATTGATCATGGTAAAAGTACTCTGGCTGACCGATTAATTGAATTCACCAATACGGTTCAAAAGAGGGATATGATGCATCAATTATTGGATGACATGGATTTAGAAAGAGAAAGAGGGATTACCATCAAGTCTCATGCGATTCAAATGCAATATCCAAAAGACGGAGAAATATACACGCTTAATTTAATTGATACACCGGGCCACGTAGATTTCTCTTATGAAGTTTCAAGATCTATCGCGGCTTGCGAAGGTGCATTGTTAATTGTGGATGCATCGCAGGGAATTGAGGCACAGACGATTTCAAACTTGTACTTAGCCATCAATCACGATTTAGAAATTATCCCCGTTTTGAACAAAATTGATCTTCCTGGGGCAATGCCTGATGATGTTTCAGATCAAATCATTGATTTAATAGGTTGTAAAAAAGAAGATATTATTCATGCGTCTGGAAAGGAAGGAATCGGGATACAAGATATTTTAGATGCTGTCATCGCTAGAATTCCATCGCCAAAGGGTGATCCAGAAGCGCCATTACAAGCACTTATTTTTGATTCAACTTTTAATTCCTACAGAGGTATTGAAGTCATATTCAGAGTATATAATGGAGAAATTAGGAAAGGAGATCGGGTTAAATTCCTAAATACAGGAAAAGAATATTTTGCAGATGAAATTGGCACATTAGGTTTAGAGCAAGAACCAAAAGCACTCATTAAAACCGGTGATGTGGGATACTTAATTTCAGGTATTAAAGAAGCAAAAGAGGTAAAAGTAGGTGATACGATCACCCATGTATCAAATCCATGTAAATTAGCAATACAAGGATTTGAAGAAGTAAAACCCATGGTGTTTGCGGGAATTTATCCAGTAGAAACATCCGAATTTGAGGATTTAAGGGATGCCATGGAAAAGCTCCAATTAAATGATGCCTCTCTTGTGTGGGAGCCAGAAACTTCCATGGCCTTAGGTTTTGGTTTTAGATGCGGGTTTCTAGGGATGCTGCACATGGAAATTGTACAGGAAAGACTTGAGAGAGAGTTTGATATGACGGTTATTACGACTGTTCCATCGGTGAAATTTAAAGTACTTACTACAGCTGGTGAAACAGAATGGGTTTCTGCGCCAAGCGAATTACCGGAACCTAATTTGATCAATATCATAGAAGAGCCTTATATCAAAGCACAAATTATTACCAAATCTGAATATACAGGGGTAATTATGAGTTTGTGCATGGATAAGCGTGGGATATTAAAAAATCAAATTTATTTAACGACTGACCGAGTAGAATTAACATTTGACATGCCATTGTCTGAAGTTGTTTTTGACTTTTTTGATCGTTTAAAAACGATTTCAAGGGGTTATGCGTCTTTGGACTATGAATATAAAGGATACGAACCAGGTGAAATGGTTAAATTAGATATTATGTTGAATGGCGAAAAAGTGGATGCATTATCTGCCATTGTACATCGAGATAAAGCGTATGATTGGGGTAAAAGATTGTGTGAGAAATTAAGGGAGTTATTGCCGCGCCAACAATTTGAAATAGCTATTCAGGCGGCTATAGGCCAAAAAATAATTGCCAGAGAAACTGTTAAGGCATTACGAAAAGATGTATTAGCCAAGTGTTATGGAGGTGATATTTCCAGAAAACGTAAATTACTAGAAAAACAAAAGAAAGGTAAAAAGAGAATGAGGCAGGTAGGAAATGTAGAAATTCCTCAAGAAGCCTTTATGGCTGTCTTGAAATTAGATTAAGACAAATAATTTTTTATAAATAATTTTAAAAGAAGCGTTTATAGCGTATTTTTGAGATTCAAAATAAATAAGATGGCTCAAGTTATAAGAATGCCCAAGATGAGTGACACGATGTTAGAGGGTGTCATTGCTAAATGGTTGAAAAAAGAAGGAGATACAATTAAATCCGGCGACATCATAGCTGAAGTTGAAACAGATAAGGCTACCATGGAACTTGAGAATTATGAGGATGGGACATTACTTTACATTGGTATAAAAGCAGGCGAAGCGGCTCCTGTAGATGGCATTATAGCTATTGTGGGAACAAAGGGGGAAGATTATTCAAGTTTATTAACAGAACCCAAAGCAGTTGTCGTAAACGAAGTCGTTGAAAAGGCTATTGAAGTTACAGCAGATCAACCTGCGATCGATTTAAGTAATATCAAAGCTAAGGCAGTCAGAATGCCTAAAATGAGCGATACTATGTTAGAAGGTGTCATCGCTAAATGGTTGAAAAAAGAAGGAGATAAAGTTAAAAGTGGTGATATTATAGCCGAAGTCGAGACGGATAAAGCCACGATGGAATTAGAAAATTATGAGGACGGAACCATATTGTATATTGGCGCACAAGAAGGGAAAGGAATAGTAGTCGATGGCATAATCGCAATAGTTGGTGAACCCGGAGCAGATTTCAAAAAAATATTAGAGGCAGAAAATACGGTAAAAGTGGACGCACCCGCGGTCGTACAAGCCAGTGCACCGGCACCTATCAAGGCGGTTGAAGAAGTTAAACCCATTGAAACGGCTCAATCAACCCAACAAACTGCTTCTAATGTAGAAGTGAAATCATCTCCATTAGCACGAGCATTAGCGAAAGAAAAAGGATATAATTTATCGTGGATTCAAGGAACTGGAGAAGGCGGAAGAATTACAAAGTCCGATGTAGATAATTACAATCCGAATCAAGGCGGAACAAAATCAAGTCACTTTACAGGTGGAACTGAAAGTTTTGAAGATATTCCAAATAGTCAAATGCGAAAAACAATTGCAAGGCGACTTTCGGAATCAAAATTCAGTGCTCCAGAATTCTACCTAACCATGGAAATCAACATGGATAAGGCCATTGAAGCTAGAGTTAGCATGAATGAAATTTTTCCAGTTAAAATTTCATTTAATGATTTCGTCATTAAAGCATCTTCACTTGCATTAGTCAAACATCCAAAAGTAAATTCTTATTGGATGGAAGATCGAATTAGGGTCAACAAACATGTACATATAGGCATGGCTGTGGCTGTTGAAGATGGATTACTTGTACCTGTGATTCGTTTTGCAAATGAAAAATCAATCGCTGAAATATCAGCTGAGGCAAAAGACTTAGGTGCAAAAGCTAAATCAAAACAATTGCAACCTAAAGATTGGGAAGGAAATACATTTACGGTAAGTAACTTGGGTATGTTTGGAATAGACCAATTCACATCCATTATTAATTCACCTGAATCGTGCATTTTAGCCGTGGGTGGAATTAAAGAAACCGTTGGTGTTAAAAACGGTCAATTTTATGCAACGAACATCATGAAATTAACCCTAACATGTGACCATCGAGTAGTTGATGGCGCCACAGGAGCCGCTTTTCTGCAAACCCTGAAGCAATATTTAGAGGACCCAATAAAAATGTTTTTATAACACCTGATTAATTGGCAAGCCTCGAAAAAATCGGGGCTTGTCTATTTAAAACTAGCATGATTATGAGCACAGAAAATATTAGAATAGCTATTCAAAAATCAGGTCGATTAAGCGAAGACTCACTAAAGTTATTTAAAGAGTGTGGAATTAAATTTGAAGCCCATGGATCTAAATTAAGATCTGTGTCAAGTAATTTTCCCATCGAGTTCTTATTTCTGCGAGATGATGATATTCCTGGTTACGTGGAAGATGGTGTCGCTGATTTAGGGGTCATTGGGTTAAATGTACTTATGGAGCAAAAGCGAAAAGTTGATATTGTCAAAGAATTAGGCTTTTCAAAATGTCGTTTATCCTTAGCCATTCCAAGAAATGAAGTTTACACGGATTTAACTTATTTCAATGGAAAAAGTATTGCCACCTCCTACCCTAACCTTACTGATGCATTTTTAAAAGCAAATGGAGTAAAGGCGGAAACTCATGAGATTTCTGGCTCAGTTGAAATTGCCCCAAGTATTGGCTTGGCAGAAGGTATTTGTGATATTGTTTCAACGGGCGGAACTTTACTAAGCAATGGCTTAAAAGAAGTTGCTGAAGTATTTCAAAGCCAAGCAGTTTTGATTTCAAATAAGCAATTAAATAAGACAAAAAAAGAATTACTAGATAAAATAATATTTAGGATTGATGCGGTTCAAAAAGGACAAAATGCAAAGTATGTCGTTTTAAATGCCAAAGAAGAAAATATAGCCCAAATAATTGCTTTATTGCCTGGAATGCGATCTCCGTCTGTTGTCCCATTAGCAGAAAAAGGATGGTTCTCACTTCATTCAGTAATTTCGGAAAATGATTTTTGGGAAATCATTGAGTCACTAAGATTAGCGGGTGCTGAAGGCATTTTGGTTTTACCTATCGAAAAAATGATTTTATAATGATTCAGGTAATTAAATTTCCTTCTCGATCTGATTATTCGGAATTGTGCGCAAGGCCTCAAATTGAGTCGTCAAAGATTGGCAGTTTAATCGAATCGATATTTAATAAGGTTAAGACTGATAAAGATAAGGCACTTATAAGTCTGACTTATGAATTTGAGAAAAGGGAAATAGATACCATTCTGTACACAGAAAAGGAAATAGATGATTATTCGAAAGCGACAGATGATGATTTAAAAATAGCAATAAAAATTGCGTTTGATAATATCTACAAATTTCACGAGGCTCAAAAACTTGTTGAGAAAAGAGTAGAAACAAGTCCGGGGGTGGTTTGTTGGCAAAAGTCAAGTCCCATAGAGAAAGTTGGCATTTACATCCCAGGAGGAACAGCACCTTTATTTTCAACCATTTTAATGCTAGCCATACCGGCAAAAATAGCGGGTTGCTCCGAAATTGTTTTATGCACTCCTGGCATACACCCAGCGATATTTTACACCGCAAAATTGTGTGGAATAACGAAGATGTGTAAAGTAGGCGGTGCACAAGCTATAGCTGCATTGGCATTAGGCACTCCCTCTATTCCTAAAGTATATAAAATATTTGGTCCTGGTAATCAATATGTCACTGCGGCAAAAATGCATGCAAATTCAATGGGGGTGGCCATTGACATGCCAGCTGGTCCTTCAGAAGTCGCCATTTTTGCAGATGAAACTTCAAATGCTCGTTATGTGGCCTCTGATTTGTTGTCCCAAGCGGAACATGGCGTAGACTCACAAGTATTTCTAGTATCTACTTCTGAAACATTAATTCATGATACTATTCATGAATTAGAAAGCCAACTAATAGAACTACCTAGAAAAGAATTAGCTAAAGAGGCTATTTTAAATTCTAAATTCATCTTGGTTAATAGTTCGGATGATGCCATTGATTTACTAAATGAATATGCGGCTGAACACTTAATATTGGCTTGTGATGATCCAGAAAAAATATCAGATAAGATAATTAATGCTGGGTCTATATTCTTGGGACATTTTACACCAGAATCTGCCGGTGATTATTCATCAGGAACAAATCACACATTACCGACCAATGGTCATGCAAGGGCATATTCTGGAGTAAATTTGGATAGCTTTTGTAAAAAAATTACATTACAGTCGATCAGTAAAAGTGGATTGGAAATTTTGAGTAAAAGTATCATACCTATGGCTGAAGCAGAATCGTTACAGGCACATGCAAATGCAGTAAAAGTCCGATTAAATAATGGATTATAAAAAATACATATTGCCGCATATTTGGAATTTAAAGCCTTATTCATCCGCTAGAGATGAATTTAAAGGTACTGAGGGTATTTTTTTAGATGCTAATGAAAATCCTATTGGGTCTGGTTTAGAAGAGAATTATAATCGGTATCCAGATCCACTTCAATGGCAAATAAAAGGTCAATTAGCTAAGATCAAAAAATGTTCCGAGGATGAAATATTTTTAGGAAATGGTTCTGATGAGGCCATTGATTTATTGATTAGAATGACTTGTACGTCAGATGATAGTTCCATTATCGTATGCCCGCCAACCTATGGAATGTATGAGGTTAGCGCGTCTATTAATAATGTGCCTTTGATTAAGGTAAATTTAACCTCAGAATATCAATTAAATACTGATTCAATTTTAAAAGCTATAGATTCTACTACTCGATTACTATTTATCTGCTCACCCAATAATCCAACGGGCAATTTAATGAATAGAGAAGATATATATAAAATTCTTGATTCGTTTAAAACTGGTTTTGTTGTGATAGATGAAGCATATATTGATTTTTCTGAAGAGCCTAGTTTCATACAAGAGTTACATAAATTCCCTCAACTCATCGTATTACAAACCTTATCTAAAGCTTATGGATTAGCTTCATTACGTCTCGGAATGGCATTTGCTAACCCAAACATTATAAAGCTTTTAAACAAAATAAAGCCCCCATACAATATTGGTGGAGCAACACAAAGGTTAGTTCAAAAAGCTTTAAGCGATAGTCATTTTGTCACTGGGTCTATTCAACAATTAAAAATCAATAAACAGCAATTAATAGCTGATTTAAAACATATTAATGGCGTGTCAACGATATTTCATTCTGATGCTAATTTTATTTTAGTTAAATTTATTCGTGCTCAAGAACTATTTGATTATTTAATTTTGCAGAAAATAATTGCTCGAAATAGATCAAATGTGGAGCTTTGTAATGATTCCATAAGGATCACCATTGGATTAGAAAGCGAGAACAAAGAATTAATACAAAAAATAAAGATTTTTTATACCGAAAACAATGTGTAAAAAAGTATTCTTATTTCTTTTTTTGTTGATATTGAGCCATCAAAATTTTGGTCAGTTGCAAGATTGGGCTGCAGGCTTTAGGGTCGGCGAACCTGGAGGATTTATGGCCAGAAAATATTCAGCAAATGGAGTAAATGCGATAGAAGTCAATATCGGTACCTATGGTGGTTTATGGGGAACAGATCGCAATTATAAGGATGGGGAATTCCGCAACATTGGTTATTCCATCAACATGCTTTATTTGTGGCATTTTCCAACTTTAGTCAATGCAGATTTACATACCTATTATGGTTTTGGTCCACAAATAAATTCACGAGATTTATACGAGAAGAACTCTACGAAATCTACTCGAAACCAAGGAATAGGTGCTGCAGCCATTGGCGGCTTAGAATATTTTCCTATAGATGCCCCTAGCCTATCCTTTTTTAGTGAAATCGGCTTCTATAATGAATTATTACCCAATCCATTTTTTTGGCACTTACAAGGAGGCATTGGTGTACGAGTAAATTTCTAATGAATATAGGAAATCAAAAAGATAAGTGGCAATTTTACATCATGGGGATGTAGCTCAGTTGGCTAGAGCGCTTGCATGGCATGCAAGAGGTCGTCGGTTCGAGCCCGATCTTCTCCACAAAAAGGACTCATATAGAGTCCTTTTTTTTATAGTCGATCTTTAAAGGAATCGAATCCGAAATGCTTTAAAAGTTGGTATTTTTCATTAACATCAATCATACCGATGTCCGGAAGATTAACCCCATTAAATGTCGTTGTTTTTACCATGGTATAATGAATCATATCTTCAAATATAATTTCATCACCAATTTTTAATGGCGAATCAAATGAATAGTCACCATAAAAATCACCAGCTAAACAAGTCATTCCTCCAAACCTATAGTTGGGCTTTCCAGAAATAGGTTCCATAGACGCATGTCGAATTCGAGGTTTATATGGCATTTCAAGCGTATCTGGCATATGTGCCGCAAATGAAACATCTAAAATAGCCACATCGATTCCAGCTGAATGAACTATATCAAGGATCGTAGATTTTAAAAAACCAGTTTGCCAACCAACTGCTGATCCAGGCTCTAAAATAATCGTAAGATGTGGGTATCTAGATTTAAAGGACTTTAACAAGTTAATCAAATGGTCCACGTCGTAGCCCTCTTTAGTGATTAAATGACCTCCACCTAAATTTAACCATTTGATTTGGGGCAATAAATCACCAAATTTATCTTCAATCACCTTCAATGTTCTTTCTAAAACAAATGAATCATTTTCACAAAGTGTATGAGAATGTAAACCTTCGATACCTTTTGGCAATATATTACCTAAATCCGATCTTCTAATGCCTAATCTAGAACCAGCAATACAAGGATTATACATCTCAGTTTCCACCTCAGCATATTCTGGATTGATGCGAATACCGCAAGAGATTCCATTTTTTACTGCCTGATCTGCAAATTGATTTACCTGATTCAAAGAATTGAAAGTCATATGACTTGCATAATGCATAAACTCATTAAATTCTGATGCAAGGTATGCCGGCGTGTACGCATGACATTTAATCCCCATCTCTTCAAAAGCTAATCTTGCTTCATTTAGTGAACTCGCAGTCGCTCCAGATAAAAAATATTTAATCGTCCCAAAAACATGGTAAAAAGAAAAACCTTTCAGTGCACATATAATCTCCACTCCCGCTTCTTTTTGAACCCGTTCCATTAATCTTAAATTATTTAACAATAATTTTTCTTCTAAAACGTATGCTGGTGAAGCAATTTGAGGATATTGAATATGCATGTTAATAGGTATGTGGTAATTCACCATTTACTTCCTCATGCCAAGGAAGCCCGTGAATATTCAATAATTCCATAAATGGATCTGGGTTAAATTCTTCCACATTGTAAACACCTGGATTAAACCAGACGCCTTCACACATCAAAGAAGCTCCAATCATGGCAGGAACTCCAGTGGTATAGGAAACACCTTGTGCTTGGACTTCCTTATAACAATCTGCATGATGACAGTTATTATAAACATAATAAGTAACTTCTGAATTGTCTTTAGTTCCTTTAATTTGACAGCCAATAGACGTTTGTCCGGAATAATTTTCACCTAATGTACCTGGTTCAGGCAGAACAGCTTTTAAAAATTCCAAAGGGACAATATCTAATCCATTAAATTTTATGGGGTGGATGGAAGTCATCCCTACATTTTGTAAAACTTCTAGATGAGTTAAATAAGCTTGACCAAAAGTCATCCAAAAACGAGCACGCTTGATGGTTGGGAAATTTTTAACCAACGATTCCAGTTCCTCGTGATAAAGTAAATATGATTCTTTAGGTCCGATATTAGGGTAACTAATTGGCTTGTGAATAGACATAGCGTCAATTTCAATCCATTCTCCATTTTCCCAATACTTACCTTTTTGAGTTATTTCTCTAATATTAATTTCAGGATTAAAATTAGTTGCAAAAGCTTTTCCGTGATCACCCGCATTACAATCAATAATGTCAAGGTAATGCATTTCGTCAAAGTAATGCTTATTGGCATAAGCAGTATATACACCAGTTACTCCAGGGTCAAACCCACAGCCCAATAAAGCCATTAAACCTGCTTTTTTGAAACGTTCTTGATACGCCCACTGCCATGAATATTCAAACTTAGCCACATCCTTAGGCTCATAATTAGCCGTATCTAAATAATGTACGCCAGTAGCTAAACAAGCATCCATAATCGTTAAATCCTGATATGGAAGGGCTACATTGATAACCATGAATGGCTTTTCCTGATTAAATAATTGGACTAAGGCCGGAACATCATCTGCATCCACTTGCCTAGTTTGTACACTGGTAGGCAATCCTATTTTTTTACACTCCTCGGCGATAGCCTCACATTTTTTCAAAGTCCTAGAAGCTAAAACCACTTCTGAAAAATACGCTGGATTCATAGCACATTTTTTTGCTACTACATTACCCACACCACCAGCGCCAATTATAATTACTTTTTTTCCCATGTTAATTTAAAAAAGAATGCAAAAATACATATTGCAAGTTAGAATCCATACAGCACATTAAAATTTAATCTGCTTAAATGGCCTTATCACCCTCACAAATGAATTATGCCAATATCCTTTTAGTAATTCATCTTCTCTTACTCCCTTGCTTGTGCTCGCATGTAAAAACAAAATTGAGTCCTTGTTAATGTTTGAAACGATACCTACATGATTAATTATTCGAGATTGATTTGAAAAAAACACCCAATCTCCACGTTGAATTTGATCGATTGATACAGGTAATCCAAATTCTAATTGCTGAGAAGTGGTTCTTGGTATCTGAAAAGAATTGCTATCATACATAGTAAACAACAATCCAGAGCAATCTAGCCCATTCTTATCCGTACCACCTAGTCGATATGGAACTCCTAAATAGGAATATCCCATTTTAAATAATTGATCTAAATCGTGTTGATTAAAGGTAGTTGACAGATTCTTTTTGTGAAATAATTTCACTGTACTATGAAAGAGTTTACAACCTTGACTTAAGAACAAAACCAAAAGAAGTATGACAATTTTCTTACACATAGACAACATCTCTTTCACTCAAATAAATCAATACCCCCTTAGGATTATTGAATCCCATTTCATGAAGAATCTGACAATAATTCCCCAATTGCATTTTATGCTGATCGGATCTTTTACCAGATTTAAAATCAATAATAAACACATGCCCATCTTTATTAATTACTCTGTCAGGCCTAAATACAGACCCATCGGGACACAGTATGTCGCTTTCTACAAACAATAATTCGTCATCAATGAAAAAATCACTAATTTTTTCATCCTCTAAAATGTCATTAATATCATCCCGGTATTCAAAAGAATTACTTGAAATAGAACTAGCATAATTCAACCTCCAATCATTAATCCCCTTTAATTTGGCCAAACAATCATGCAGTATATTTCCTTTTTCTCTTTTTTTGTCTGCTAAAGTAAACATGTCTGAATGAGAAGAATCCACTCGAATTTGAGGAATTTCAAATAAGGAAGACTGAATATCGACCAACTTACCATCATATTCAAGGCCTAGTGATTTACTAATGCATTCAGGAATCTGATCCTCGCTAAAAACATAATGAGAAACGCATTCCGCATATGTATTAGACAACAAATAGGATTCATGATGTATTAAACGGCCTTCTTTTTCCGCCATTTTGCATAAAAAATCCCCTATAGATACATTAAATATGGCTTTGGTAGTACCATGAGCATCTTCAGATGGTTTAGCCACAATCAGATGAAGGTGTAATCTAGCGCGAGTTGCTCCCACATATAACATATTGAGCGCATCCAAAAACACTGCCTCTTTCTCATGTTGGCTTTGTTCGGTTAAATCATCAAAACCAATTAAATTTTTAGCATTAACCTTACTATAAAAATGTGCTAAATTTTTGTTTTCAGCAACCGATAGCTCATCATACGCTAAATTTTTCAAGTCATACCATATCTTTTCAGATCCTACTTGATGGGACCATGAAGCAAATGGAATGATGACGATTGGATATTCCAAACCCTTAGACTTATGAATACTGGATATAGTAATCGCATTTAAATGATCAGGAGAAGCGATGCAGAAACTCGATTTATTATCCTCATAATAATCCAAAAACTCAGATATCGAATTAGATTTAAGCAAAGAAAATTCATTCAAAATATCCAAATATTTAAATAGATATTCAGTTCCTTCCTTGTGAGCAAATAAATTAAATTGATCAATTAAGTAATAGACAAAGGGAACAAGTAAAGAATCATTCAATTTAGAGGAATCCAATTTGATCGAATGAGCATTAAAAAATTCGATGCAATGACGGAGGTAATCCCCTTTCACATTTGAAATATTCTCATTTATCGTTTCGGTCTGGCCTACAAGCTGATTAAATTGAAACAATAGTTCATGTAGCGTAAATTGATCCGGGTTATTTGCCAACTTCATGAACGTATGGATAAAACCAACAATCGACGAATAATGAACCAAAAGTGAATCAGATGAGATGACAGGAAATCCTAATTCTTTTAACTGAATCGCAATGAATTTAGAATCCTTATTTTTTCGAGTTAATATGGCGATATCCTTGTAAGAAAATCCTTTTGAAATACTTTGCTTTATTTGATCTATGCAAACATCAAGCATCATCGTCGAGTCAGAAACCTTCGAAGGCGAGTCATTGGATGCAGAATTCAAAATGACTACATCAACGAATCCTTTTCCTTTGTTGGGATTTAATTTTGGATTCTGCTTCATATTAGCCCCATAAATAGGGCTTAACAAACTTGAATAAGCCTGATAGCTAGAATTATTAGCGATAAAATCAAAAAACTTATTATTGAATTCGACCACTTCGCTAGCACTTCTGAAATTATTAATCAAACTAATATTTTCAGTATTACTTAATAAATAATCATATCTAAATTGATCCAGTTCGTTTGATCCAAGTTTATCACCTAATAAATCAGAATTATTATTTGTCATCGAAGCAATTAGACCTACCTCACCCCCTCTAAATTTATAAATAGATTGTTTGGGGTCGCCAACGAGCAAATTTCTTTTATTGATACTCACGGAGTTTTCAATCAATGGCATAAAATTTTGCCATTGAAGGATGGATGTATCTTGAAATTCATCAATCAAAATATGAAAATACCGATCCCCTAATTTTTCATAAATAAAGGGTACTGGATCCTGAGAAATAACTTCATAAATCTTTTTCGAAAACTCAGAAATGGATACAGCGTTATTTTCAGCTTGATAAATGCTTAACTCATCCACAACAGTGCTTAGTAATGCTATTTTCTTTATGTCTTTTTTAATCAGTTGAAGCAACGAATATTTGTTAATTACCTCTTCATGAATGTCAACAAAAGATTGACTTAATATGGATAACTGGTCTGCAATCCCATCAATTTGAACCTTAGATAGTGGAGATGAACTAGCTGAATACCATTTACCAGAAGAATAAGCATCTTTAATATAGGTGAATTTATTAGGTTCAAGTTCAGGATTTAAACTAAATTTTCTAAAGAAATTAATAGGACCCTTGGCTCCTCGAGCAAATTCCGAATCATCCACTTGAATAGATTCAACCAATACAATAATTTTCTCTGCTATTTCTTTTAATTCATTTTGAATAGTTGAGATAAATTGGAAAATCTGGTTTTCAATCGTTATAAAATCAGTGATCGAAAAAGACCGAATATGATCTTGAACCTTTAAAAAATCTTCCTGAAGACAAATTTTTAAATATTGATGGAAACCACTTCGTATTAAATTCCAATTACGCCCTTCGATAACTTCATTGCGTGCATAATCTAAAATGAGTTCTGTTAAATGTGGATCACCATGAAGATTTACCTTCTCCATTAATTGGTCTATCAGATCTTTAATCAGTTTATTTGAATCTAAAATAACTTCAAACTGACTTGGAAGATTTAGCTCCTCGACAAACGAAGTACTTAACCTCTGAACAAAACTATCAATCGTCATGACCGAAAAAAGACCATAGTCCTGAAGAATTTGTTGCAAGGCAATTTGCGCCCGTCTTGAAATTTCTTCTTTACTTATCGATTCACCAGAAATATTTAAATCTTGATGAATGGTGTCAACAATCGTTGAAAACTGACCCACTTGATCTTGAGAATAATTTATAAATAAAGGATATTCAGAAATACCCGTTAAATATTCAATAATACGAGTACGCATCTCTTCAGCTGCTTTTATCGTAAATGTTACCGCCAAAATCCTTCGAAAGTATCCTCTTTTATCCACTTCCTGAAGAGCTAATTTAATATACTCAAGGGTCAAGGTATATGTTTTTCCAGAACCGGCAGAAGCAGAATACAATAGAATACTCATAGAAATTCAAAAAATAAATTGTTTATGCAAGATAAAATAAAAATAGGATTAATTCTGTGTGGGTTTTATTCGCTATCTTTGTTTCCCGTAACCAAATAAAGAAAATCCTAATGTCTGGCAAGGGGAATCCCAAAAAATCAAAGTACATTTTTGTTACGGGTGGCGTAACAAGTTCACTTGGAAAAGGCATCGTAGCATCTTCTCTTGCTAAGCTTTTACAAGCAAGAGGCTTGACGTGTACCATTCAAAAATTTGACCCTTATATCAATATTGATCCTGGGACCTTAAATCCTTATGAACATGGTGAATGCTATGTCACGAATGATGGTGCGGAAACAGACTTAGACTTAGGTCATTATGAGCGTTTTTTAAATTCAGCGACAAGTCAAGCGAATAACATTACAACAGGTAGAATTTACCACAATGTTATTACAAAGGAGCGCAGAGGAGATTATTTAGGTAAAACAGTCCAAGTTGTCCCACACATAACAGATGAAATTAAACGAAATATTTTAATTTTAGGAGAGACAGGAAAATACGATATAGTCATTACTGAGATCGGCGGATGTGTCGGCGATATAGAATCACTTCCATTTATAGAAGCAGCTAGGCAATTAAAATGGGATTTAGGCGAAAAAAATACCTTATTCATTCACTTAACTTTAATTCCATATTTAGCATCTGCAGGGGAATTGAAGACGAAGCCTACCCAGCACTCCGTAAAAACATTATCAGAATCGGGTATTCAACCGGATATTTTAGTTTGTCGTACGGAACATCCACTTCCTCAAGAAATGAAAAGGAAGATCGGACTTTTTTGCAATGTGACAGAGCAAGATGTAATAGAGGCTAGAGATGCTGAAACCATTTATGACGTACCTATTCTCATGCAAGAACAAAGACTGGACAGTCGAGTTCTATACAAATTAGATATTTACAATGACCGTGATTCGAATTTGGTCCAGTGGAAAAAGTTTCTAGAAAAATTAAAAGCGCCAAAATTTGAAATTAGTATTGGTCTAATAGGAAAATACGTCGAGCTAAAAGATTCGTATAAATCAATAGCAGAATCGTTTATTCATGCAGGTGTATCTAATGAGATTAAAGTAAATTTAAAATGGATTTCATCTGAAACAATGGATGAGGATTTAGTCGATGAGACGCTAGCAGGACTTGATGGAATATTAGTTGCGCCAGGTTTTGGTGAAAGAGGTATTCAAGGTAAAATCAATGCTGTCAAGTATGCTCGTGAAAATAATATACCTTTTTTAGGTATTTGTTTGGGAATGCAATGTGCGGTCATTGAATTTGCGAGGAATGTCATGGGATTAGAAGGAGCTCATTCCTTTGAAATGAATCCTGAAACTCCATATCCTGTGATTGATTTGATGGAATCACAAAAAGATGTTTCTGCAAAAGGCGGAACTATGCGTTTAGGTGCTTATTCATGTAAAATTGAAAAAGGAACATTAGCTCATAAGGTTTATGGTAAATCATTGATTCAAGAAAGACATCGACATAGATATGAGTTTAACAACGCCTATCTAGAGAAATTTAAAGAGGCCGGATTAGTTATGTCGGGAGCAAATCCAGAATCCAATTTAGTTGAAATAGTAGAACTGCCTAATCATCCATTTTTTATTGGCGTTCAATTTCACCCAGAGTATAAATCAACTGTGGAGGCCCCTGCCCCATTGTTTGTCCAATTTGTAAAAGCGGCTTACCAACATGCCGTTCCATTTATTAAAAATTCAAAATAGTATTTATGGATAAGAATTCAGTTACAGGAATCGTATTAATCATGGCAATGCTATTGGGCTATCAATATTTTTTTGCGCCCAAAGAACCCATTGAAAATCCAAAAGCAAAAATTGAAGCTTCATCGCCAAAAAAGAAAGCTATTGTTCAATCAAATGCTGATTCAACAGCTAAGGCAATCAATGTAGCTACAGTAGATACTTCAATTAAGGAAGAATTAAGCATTTTAGAAAACAACGAAATAAAGATTGTTACTTCTAATTTGGGAGCTCGGATTATTTCGGTCCAACTAAAGAATTTCAAAAGTTATAAAAACTATCAGGCTAATAACCCAACGGGATTATACATTTTTGACTCTAAAAAAGATGTATTCAATGTAGAAATACCTACTCTTTCAGCTAAAATAAATTTGAATGCCTTAGCATATACCCTAGAGAAAAAAGATGGGGAAATTTATTACACATCGGTTTTGCCAACAGGTAAAAAAATAAAAGTAAAATATAAATTAGCCGATAAAGGGTACCAACTTGGATATGGCATAGATGTTAGAGAAATATCGGATCAAATTTCAGGCAACGAATATCAAATTCATTGGAAGGAAAACATCTT
Organism: Cytophagaceae bacterium; assembly: GCA_947486835.1. Classification (GTDB taxonomy): domain Bacteria; phylum Bacteroidota; class Bacteroidia; order Cytophagales; family Spirosomataceae; genus Aquirufa. Next base: position 55,845 of record CANKVC010000001.1, read on the forward strand.
ACAAAATGAAAAAGATATCAATGAAGAAAGAAAAGCAACGATCAATTACCTAATCACCGAAGATGAAGAATTTGATAATTTATCAGAAAACCCTTCGTCTATTGAAACAGATAATATATTAAAACCTACAGATTGGATTGCATTTAAAAAGAAATATTTTTTAACTGGATTGGTTCCTGAAGGATCAAAATTTGTAAAAGCTTCGATCACATCCACTCCGAATTTAACTGATTCAATTTACATTAAGACATTAGATGCACAAATTACGGGATCCACACAGGATTTAAAATCAGGCAAATCAAACTTTAATTTTTACTTTGGTCCTAATGATTATTCCATCGTAAAAACCATAGCACCTTCTTTTGGAAAAAATGTTAAGTTAAGCTATGATTTTTTATTACCGATCACTAGATACATATTTGTACCCCTATTTGAATTTCTTGAAAGCATATTTTCAAACTACGGTTTACTAATTATCATATTGGTTTTAATCATCAAAACTGCCCTATTGCCATTGACATATAAATCATATGTGTCTATGGCAAAAACCAGAATTTTAGCTCCTGAAATAGCCGCTATCAAAGAAAAGATAGGTGATGATGCAGCAAAAGTCCAACAAGAAACCATGAAACTTTATGGTGAAGTGGGAGTAAATCCATTGAGTGGCTGTGTTCCTGTATTAGCTACCATGCCCGTTTTAATGGCCGTGTTTATGCTATTCCCTAATTTGATCAATCTGAGGCAAGAATCATTTCTATGGGCGGAAGATTTGTCAACCTTCGATTCCATTGTTTCATTGCCATTTACAATTCCATTTTACGGATCTCATGTAAGTTTATTTTGTTTATTGATGACAGTATCCCAATTGGCCTATGGGTATTACAATAATCAAATTACACCTGACCAACCAGGACAGCCAATCAACATGAAAATGATGGCCTATTTCACGCCAGTGATTTTCATGTTTGTCATGAATTCATTTCCTGCTGGATTAAGTTTTTATTATTTCATTTCTAATTTAGTGACGATAGGCCAACAATTAGCCATTAGAAAATTTGTGAATGAAGATAAAATCAAATTGATCTTAGACGAAAACAGAAAGAAAATTGCAGCTAGTGGTGGAGCTAAAAAATCTCGTTTTTCTCAGTACTTACAAACACAAATGAAAACGATGGAAGAGACGCAGAAGAACGCTAAAAATACGCCTAAAAAGAAAAAGTAAATGACGAATTTAAGTTCTATTTATTTTGAACAAGCTAAAAAATTAATCCCAGGGGGAGTCAACTCCCCTGTTAGAGCATTTAAGTCCGTAGGTGGTAATCCAATTTTCATTAAATCAGCCAAAGGCGCTTATTTGCATGATGTAGATGGCAATTCGTATATTGATTTAATAGGTTCTTGGGGGCCTATGTTATTTGGTCAAGCTCACCCAGACATAGAAGATGCGGTAAGAAATGCATTAGCCAACGGATTTTCATTTGGCGCT
>CANKVC010000002.1 GCA_947486835.1 Cytophagaceae bacterium
TTTCCTTTTTATTTGTTGGCGTGCTAAAAATCTGAGGTGGCATAGTCCAATTTTCTACTGGACCTATAATGTTTTGATTCAATATAAATTCTCCTTCAATTCCTAAAAGACCTCCTTTAACTAGTATATTCGATTGCTTAGGTATCCATTTACCATTAAAATAAACATTTTTCAAATCGATCAAATACAATATATCATCTGATAAGACTTCGCCTTCCCAACGAACAATCCAGCCGTCTTGACTAAGAGTCAGCTTACCTTGAAATAATCGATCCGTTTTAAATTTTGGTTGAATTAAGAACTGTTTACATACCTGATTATCGACAAGTGTATCCGATAAAAAAGAATAATTGTAATAATAAAAACCATCGTAATTCAAGGGAGAAATACATTGAGTTCCTAAAAAATCTTGGTAAAAATCAGGCCAAAAGAATAGGCTAGGGGTTCCATTTTTTTTTCGATAGGGTTTAAAATAATTAATCTCATGAATCATTTGGCTTAAATTACCCAAATAAACTTTTGATATGGTTTCATTCCCGTACCATTGCCCTTCTTTAATTCCTTCTATATTTTGCAATCTTTTCTTACCTATCCCAATAAATTTCGAAAATCTTGCTTTTTCAATCGAGTGAACAGTGAATATTAATTTATTTACATCTGAACTATGCAGTCCGGCCGTATTAATGGCCAATTTTATTAAGGAATCAGACTTTGATAACTGAGCATATAGTTTGACATGTCCCGTAAGAAAAGAGATAATTACGAGAAATTTAATACTCAATTTAATCACCTAGCGAGAAATTAATTACAAAAAAGTACAGAAAAAAAACAGAATTATGATATCCAATTCTTAATTCCCGAATAAATTCTATTACAAAGTAAATCATATTTCTAATTAGTGGCAAAATTGAACCTAATCTATTAATTTTGCAGACAATTTATAAACCAAATTAATCTTATGGCCTTTGACATTGAAATGATTAAAGCTGTTTACAGCAAAATGCCAGCTCGCATTGCAGCAGCACGTTCACTAACAGGAAAAGCACTGACATTAACTGAAAAAATTCTTTATAGTCATTTATGGGAAGGTACTCCTACAAATACGTTTACAAGAGGAAATTCATATGTAGATTTTGCACCTGACCGAGTTGCCATGCAAGATGCAACAGCTCAAATGGCATTATTGCAATTTATGCAAGCAGGAAGACCGCAAGTTGCCGTACCATCTACAGTACACTGTGACCATTTAATTGAAGCAAAAGTAGCGTCAACGACCGACCTAAAAGTAGCTGTTGATAAAAATAAAGAAGTTTATGATTTTCTTTCATCCGTTTCAGATAAATATGGAATTGGGTTTTGGAAACCAGGAGCAGGGATTATCCACCAAGTTGTCTTAGAGAATTATGCATTTCCAGGTGGAATGATGATTGGTACTGATTCACATACGGTTAATGCGGGTGGTTTAGGAATGATCGCTATTGGTGTTGGTGGAGCAGATGCTTGTGATGTAATGGCTGGTTTAGCTTGGGAACTTAAATTTCCAAAGCTTATTGGCGTAAAATTAACAGGAAAACTAAATGGCTGGACTTCAGCCAAAGATGTTATATTAAAAGTAGCTGGTATACTAACTGTAAAAGGTGGTACAGGCTGTGTAGTAGAGTATTTTGGAGATGGCGCCACTTCGATGTCATGCACTGGAAAAGGAACTATTTGTAATATGGGTGCTGAAATTGGTGCAACCACTTCTACCTTTGGATATGATGATTCTATGGCTCGTTATTTAGAGTCAACAGATCGTGCCGATGTAGCTGCTTTAGCTAACCAAGTTAGAGAACACTTAACAGGAGATCCAGAAGTATATGCAAATCCTGAAAAATATTTTGATCAAGTTATTGAAATCGATCTAAATACATTAGAGCCCTATTTAAATGGACCATTTACGCCAGACTTGGCTACACCCATTTCAAAAATGAAAGAAATGGCAGAAAAAAATGGTTGGCCTACTAAGGTTGAAGTAGGTTTAATCGGATCTTGTACCAACTCTTCTTATGAAGATATCGCAAGAGCAGCTTCATTAGCGAAACAAGTTTCAGCGAAAGGTTTAAAAACTAAGGCTCAATTTACCATCACACCAGGTTCTGAATTAGTACGTTACACAATCGAAAGAGACGGTTTTATTGACACATTTAATTCAATCGGAGCAACGGTATTTTCGAATGCTTGTGGACCATGTATTGGCCAATGGGCAAGACCAGGTGCTGAAAAAGCGGAAAAGAACACCATCGTTCACTCATTTAACCGAAACTTTGCTAAGCGTGCCGATGGAAATCCAAACACCTTTGCATTTGTAGCATCTCCCGAAATTGTAACGGCATTAGCTATCGCAGGAGATTTAACATTCAATCCTTTAACAGATCATTTAGTGAATGAAAAAGGAGAAAAAGTATACTTAGAAGCTCCAAGTGGTGATGAATTACCGAAACAAGGATTTAGCGTAGAGGATGCAGGATACCAAGCACCTGCTGAAGATGGATCTCAAGTTCAGGTTAAAGTATCGCCAACTTCAGATCGTTTACAGTTATTAGATCCATTCTCGGCCTGGGAAGGAACCGATTTAACTAATTTGAAATTATTAATAAAAGCGAAAGGAAAATGTACAACCGATCATATTTCGATGGCAGGTCCTTGGTTAAAATATAGAGGCCACCTAGATAATATATCCAATAACATGTTGATCGGTGCTGTTAACTTTTATAATGATAAAACAGATAATGTAAAGAGCCAATTGAATGGTCAATACGATACGGTACCTAATACACAAAGAGCTTACAAAGCTGCTAAGGTGGGTACTATTGTTGTCGGTGATACCAATTACGGGGAAGGTTCTTCACGCGAACACGCCGCCATGGAACCAAGACATCTTGGTGTTCGAGCCGTGTTAGTAAAGTCATTTGCTCGTATTCATGGAACTAATTTGAAGAAACAAGGAATGTTAGCATTAACTTTTTCTAACGATTCAGATTATGATAAAATTCAAGAAAATGATTCTATCTCCATTAAAGGATTAACTTCCTTTGCATCAGATAAACCGTTGACTATTGAATTATCACATTCGGATGGTTCAAAGGATGAGTTTTTAGTCAATCATACCTATAATGATCAACAAATAGAGTGGTTCAAAGCTGGGGGAGCATTAAACATTATTAGAGCATCTGTAAAATAAACTTGTTTTTGGCGGCACAATTGTATAATTTTGCGCCTCGATTTAACTTATTTAGTTCGTATAAAATATGGCAGCCATCAATGCAGTTAAAATTTTTTCTGGATCAGCTTCAAATTATTTAGCTAAAGATATAGCCAAATATTATGGAAAAGATTTAGGCGCTGCTACCATTTTAAAGTTTTCTGATGGAGAAATGTCTCCAAGTTTTGATGAATCGGTAAGAGGTTGTGATGTGTTTATTATACAATCAACTTTTCCTAGTTCAGACAATTTGATGGAGCTATTGCTCATGATCGATGCGGCAAGAAGGGCATCTGCTCATTACGTAACTGCTGTAATGCCCTATTTTGGGTATTCTAGACAAGACCGTAAAGACAGGCCACGGGTTGGAATAGGTGCTAAACTAATTGGTAATTTGTTAACGGCTGCTGGAGCAGATCGATTGATGACGATCGATTTACACGCAGGTCAGATACAAGGATTTATGGATTTCCCAGTAGATCATCTAGAAGGAAATGCCATATTTGTTCCATATTTAAAGTCATTAAACTTAGATAATATTGTTTTTGCTTCTCCTGACGTAGGAGGTGTTGTAAGGACAAGAAATATGGCTAAGTTTTTCAATGCGGATATGGTCATTTGCGACAAGCATAGAAAACGTGCGAATGAAATAGCCTCCATGCAATTAATTGGAGATGTCAAAGGTGCTGATGTTGTATTAGTTGATGATTTAATTGACACAGGTGGAACCTTATGTAAAGCTGCACAATTAATCATGGACAAGGGAGCAAAATCCGTACGAGCGGTGGTAACTCATCCTGTCTTATCTGGAAATGCATACGAAAACATTTCAAATTCAATATTAACAGAGTTATTAGTCACAGATACCATTCCGCAAAAACAAGTTTGCGATAAAATTAAAGTACTTTCAGTGGCAGAATTATTTGCAAAGGCTATTGGAAGAATTAGAGATCACGAATCAATCAGTTCATTATTTATTAAATATTAATTTCAACCGTTTTTAGGGGATAGCCAAAGCGAAAGACTAAAAACATTAACAAAAAACAAAATGAAAAAATTAGAGATTGTAGGGTTTAAAAGAGCGAATCTCGGTAGTAAAGGCGCAAAAGATTTACGTGCTGAAGCTTTAGCTCCTTGTGTATTGTATGGTGGAAAAGAGCAAGTGCACTTTGCTGTGCCTATGATATTATTTCGCGAATTATTATATTCTGCGGATGTGTATGAAGTTGAATTAAATGTAGAAGGCGATAAGTATAGAGCTATTTTACAAGATGCTCAATTTCATCCAGTCAATGAAATGATACTTCATGTTGATTTCCTTGAAATTGTGCAAGGAAGTCCTATTAAAATTGCTGTACCGATCAAAGTCATTGGAAATTCTCCAGGAGTAATTAAAGGAGGTAAAATGATTCAAAAATTACGTAAGGTTACTTTAAAGGGTTTATCTGAAAATATTCCTGATTTCGTAACAGTTGACATTTCTGGACTTGACTTAGGTCAAACGGTAAAAGTTAACAAATTAGTTGTTGAAGGATGTGAGATTTTAAATCCAATGTCAAATCCCGTTGCAACCATCGATATCCCTAGAGCATTAAGAGGTAAGTTAACTGCTTAATTCAGAGTTCTAATTGAATCTTTAAAAGCCTTCCATTTGGAAGGCTTTTTTTATGTCCAACAAGTAAAAGAATAATTGCATGAAACGCATTCTCTCTCTTGCCGTGAAATATAATTATCATTAAAATTATGAATCAAATAGGGAACAAAAAAAGAGGCACATTGTGTGCCTCTCAATACATAAGATATTAAAAATTATTTCTTAGCAATCACTTTAACAATAGGTGCTTTTTCCATTTTGGAAACATGCTTAGAATCTCCTACATGTATATAAGGTGCAATAACTAAAGAAACAATAGACATCAATTTAATTAAGATGTTCATAGATGGACCAGAGGTATCTTTGAACGGATCACCTACTGTATCACCGGTAACCGCAGCCTTGTGTGGTTCAGATCCTTTTTTATACGTTACACCGTCAATTAAAACACCTTTCTCAAAAGATTTTTTAGCATTATCCCAAGCACCACCCGCATTTGATTGAAATATACCCATCAAAACACCGGACACCGTTACACCAGCTAATAAACCACCTAATACTTCAGGTCCCATCGTAAAACCAACTAACACAGGAACCGTTAATGCAATGGCTCCAGGTAAAATCATTTGACGAATAGAAGCTTCTGTTGAAATAGCTACGCATTTCTCATACTCAGGTTTTGCTTTATATTCCATTATACCAGGAATTTCTCTGAATTGACGTCTTACCTCATTCACCATTTCCATCGCTGCTTTACCTACTGCTGAAATACAAAGGGCAGAGAAAATAAAAGGAATCATTCCTCCTACAAATAAACCAGCTAAAACATCTGCTTTATAAATATCAATTTGAGTAATGCCTGAGATACCAACAAATGCAGCGAACAAAGCTAAAGAAGTCAATGCAGCAGAAGCGATCGCAAAACCTTTTCCTGTCGCAGCTGTCGTATTACCCACAGCATCTAAATTATCTGTACGTTCTCGAACCTCAGCTGGCAATTGAGCCATCTCAGCAATACCACCCGCATTATCTGCAATAGGGCCAAAGGCATCGATTGCTAATTGCATCGCCGTAGTAGCCATCATTCCCGCTGCCGCTATAGAAACTCCATAAATACCTGCAAAATGATACGATCCAATGATACCAGCAGCTAAAACTAAAATAGGAAGTACAGTAGACTCCATACCTACAGCTAATCCACCAATGATATTAGTTGCATGACCTGTACCCGACTTCTGAACAATTGAATCCACCGGACGCTTACCCATCGCTGTGTAATACTCGGTAATGATTGACATTAATGTTCCAACAATTAATCCCACAATGATGGCATAAAATACATCCATTGAAGAAAATTCTCTTCCTCTCAAATTCAATGTTTCAGGCAATATATTGGTCACCAAAAAATAAGAAGTAACAAAAGTGATTGCAATAGATGTGTAATTACCTAAATTCAAAGCATTTTGAACAGAAGATGTTTCACTTGAAATACGAACAAAAAACGTACTTACTAAAGAAGCCAATAAACCAACACCCGCAATGAGCATAGGCAATAAAACAGGAGAGAAGCCACCAAAATTATCATTAACTGATATTTCTTGACCTAATACCATCGTAGCTAAAATAGTCGCTACATAAGATCCAAACAAATCAGCTCCCATACCAGCCACATCACCCACATTATCACCCACATTATCTGCAATAGTAGCAGGATTACGCACATCATCTTCTGGAATACCCGCTTCTACCTTACCCACTAAATCCGCTCCCACATCAGCTGCTTTGGTATAAATACCTCCACCTACTCGAGCAAATAAGGCGATCGATTCCGCTCCCAATGAAAAACCAGCTAATACTTCGATTGCAGTTCTCATTTCGATTGAAGTTAAGGCTTGGCCTTCAGCAAAAATTTGATAAAAGGCAATAAATAAACCTCCTAACCCTAAAATAGCTAATCCAGCTACCCCCATACCCATCACAGAACCTCCTGTAAAAGAAACATTTAAAGCTTTTGCCAAAGAAGTTCGAGCTGCTTCAGCCGTGCGAACATTTGCCTTTGTGGCTACAATCATTCCAATGTAACCTGCAGTAGCTGAAAAAACCGCACCAATTAAAAAAGCAACAGCAATTAAAGGAGAAGAATGTATTGGATTATCTGGAGTTCCTTCTTGGGTTCCTAACCATGCCAATAATATAGCAGTAGGTATCGCGAAATAAGTTAAAATTTTCCACTCAGCTTTTAAAAAGGCTATGGCTCCATCAGCAATATAACCAGCCAATTCCTGCATTTTTTCATTTCCAGCATCTTGCTTGGATACCCAACTAAATTTCCACGCTGTGTACAGCAAACCTACTAAACCAAAAGCAGGAACTAAATAAACAATTGAATTCATAAATCTGTATTTATATTATTCTAAATAAATTTGTCACAAAAATAAGGAATTGACCCTGAAAAAACAATTAAAAAGGTAATCTGAAAACTAATTTAAGCCTTTCTGGGACCCAATTACCTATCGGGTAAACGAGATCCATAGAGACAATTTTAGCTATACCGCTTACCCCGTATGAAATTTCGTGAAAATCTTGCTTGTAGATAGGGGCGTAAATTTTTAAATAATTATATCCCACATGTTCCCTTATTCCATATAGATTTAGCAAATTTATTTGAGAGAAAATTAATTTTCGAGGTTCCCAATGAATATGAGCCCTCATATGTGAACTGTTCGTACTGAATAAATAATTAGGCAAAGTATAAAACATTCTACGATCACTACTAACCACATCCATTTCATTTCCTTTAAAATGCTGATAATCTAAAAAAGAGGTCGGTTTCTCTAAAAACTGAGAATAATTAATAAAATAACTTAACCGACCAAAACGATTGAGCGAAATAGATTGATTCGCACTGATACTAATTTTAGAAAAAGGATGTTCAATGAAACCCTTTTCCATTTGCAAGTTGAAGGTAGGCCCCTCGTTATTTGATAATCGCCGAACTTGATTAAATCTCCGCCAACTAGATAAAGGCTGCCATCGCGCATTAAATCTAGCATAAAACTGATTATTATTTTGAAATGAGATGCTACCTAATTCATTATTCAATGGATTGTTCGAAGTAAAAAAAGTGGAATTGCTAAAAAATCCTTGATCAACGTGATTAGATAGCTCTTGACGATGTCTAAATTCTAAAAATCCACTCAATCGAATTTTAGAAGATACTTGGTATTCATATCCCACATTCATAAAATTCTTTTGATATAATTTTAGGTAATTTTCGTTTAACAAAAGGGAATAAAACTTATTGTAGGATTCCGAAACTGGATTGGTCGTATTTATTTGATACACATTACTCCCAGCACCCAAGATTAAACGCCGCCTATTTTCATCAAAATTTCTTGTGTAACCAAGATCTCCATTAAATACCTTTCTGGCTAATGCATAACGGATATTAGCATTGATTGAATAAAAATTAGATAAACTGAATGTTTGCCGGAATTCTAAATTTCGTTGAATCGTATATCCATCAACAGGGTTAAAACCACCAGACAAGGAACCTAAGCTTAAACGAGGACCTAAATTTCTTTTTTCATATATATAAGTGCGAGAGCTAATTAAATCAGTCCAACGAAATACAGGCAAGTTTCTTAAAGAATCCTTTGTCAACTTATCCCTATCTAATAATTGAAGGCTATCGGCTTGTTTATACCCGATTACCTCTGCTTCAGTGAGAGGAACTTGACGTTCAGCCACCCAGAAAGACTCATCATGTTTAGAAGACATCGAATCCACTTCAAATACATAGTCAGAGGTAAATATTTCCTTTTCCTCTGATTTTTCGAGCAATTCCACTTTTTCAGTTTTGTCAACCTGCCGCAAAATCTTCTTTAATTTATTTCTAGTTACTTCTGATGATAGTGCAGTTTTAGGGTCTTTAACTTTTTCTCGATCTATTTCTTTCGCTAAAGATTTATTTAGGCGCTCTTCAATGATATTCGGTTTAACGACTAAAACAGGGTTAACTTTTATTTTATACTCTTTTATTTGTGTGATATACCTAAAAGTGGCACCAAAACCCATGGCATCAAAATTAATATTTACGTCATAATTTATGGGCATCCAAACACCTTGAAACAAGGAATTTTGTTGCTGCATTCTAAACTGACCCGATGAATTTTTAAAATTCAAGCTGAATGAATATATACTCCAAGTATCTTCAACAACTGAAATAACTCCTTCAAACAAATCCTGGTAAGTCGACTTAGGAGTTATTTGAATTTTACTAATAGTTTGACCATTGACCGTGAAACTACCGATATAAGCAAATTTATAAAACTGAAACGCGTTGGGGGCAACAGGGGAAATTAAATACCCCCAAATTTTAGGTGAATAGAAATTTGTTTGGGTCACGCGTAAATTTGGAGCATCCGCATTTCTTAAAACAGCAGGCAAATTATTTCGATTTGAAAGTACTTTTTCTGTTATTTTATTGGGCTTTTGATAATTAACTTGATTTATCCCTTCCAATAAATATGTAGAACCCACTTTAATTCCTGCTTCCTTTTCCATTTTCTTGCCTACCAACGCATTCATCATTTTCGAAATGGAAGTTATTTTACCAACTCCTTTAACATAGGCCTTAGCACTGTATTGATCTACTTCCTTCGTATGAAACGGAGCCATCGAAATCATTCTCCGCATAATGCCAATCGCTGGATCCTCTTTTAAACCTCCTACATTAACCTCCGCTAACGAAACTGCTTGTTCCTCTAGAACAACATTTATTTCTATTCTATCCGTACTTTTTTCAATGTTAACTTTTTTTGAATATGGACTATGCCCCAAAAACCGAAACACTAATTCATGATTCCCTATGGGTACTTGAACTGCATATTTTCCATCTTCATTGGCCAAAGTACCCTTGTTTAAATCTGATACCCAAACGGTAGCAAATGGAAGTGCATCACCCTTTTTATCTTTAATGGAACCACTGACGGTTTGACTAAAAGTATTAATTGACAATAAGCAAAAAAGAGTAATTAAGTATTTATGCATAAACAAAAATAGATACATTTTTAATCAGTAAACTGATAAAGTGATAAGTGGTTGATATTTTGGATAATTGATTTAGCAAAAATAAGGAGAACGTTGTAAATTTACCTTATGAGGAGTTTTACAAACCGACAGCTTTTTCAAAAATTTCTAGCACCTACTTCAGATAGTCCTTTGGCATTAGAAATTGTCAAAGCGAAAGGCATTTATCTATATGATAAAGAAGGTAAATCGTATATAGATCTAATTTCGGGAATTGCCGTGTCCAATGTAGGCCATCGAAATAAAAAGATCATATCAGCGATTAAAAAGCAATTAGATCTTTACATGCATCTGATGGTGTATGGAGAATATATACAATCGCCACAGGTGTTACTCGCGCAGGCATTAGTAAATTCAACAAAAATACCCTCATTAAATCAAGTATACTTTACAAATTCAGGGACTGAGGCGGTGGAAGGAGCAATGAAATTAGCCAAAAGATATACCGGAAGAACTAATTTTATATCCTGCATAAACGCCTATCACGGAAGCACTCAAGGAGCATTATCTCTTGCAGGTGATGAAAATTTCAAAAATTCATTCAGACCTTTACTACCTAATATAACACATATACATTATGGATGTGAGGAAGATTTAGTCCATATAAATAATAAGACTGCTGCCATCATCATCGAAATAATAGGAGGGGAGTCGGGAGTTCGAAAAGCCTCAAAATCTTATTTCAAATCTTTGAGAAAGCGTTGCGACGAGACAGGAACTTTATTAATTATAGATGAAATTCAAACGGGGTTTGGACGAACAGGAACATTTTGGGCCTATGAGGAAATGGAAATCGTACCTGATGTTCTACTAACGGCCAAAGGAATGGGGGGAGGAATGCCTATTGGCGCCTTTATCGCCAATAAAAATTTAATGAAATCACTTAGTTTTGACCCAGTTTTAGGCCATATAACAACATTTGGAGGCCATCCAGTAAATTGTGCCGCATCGCTAGCGACTTTAAACTATATTATTGACGAAAATTTAATGGAAAAAGTTCCTTCAAAAAGCCAATTATTTAAGGACCTTTTGATACATCCTATGATCAAGGAAGTTAGAGCAGCGGGATTAATGATTGCTGTTGAGTTTGAAAATTTTGAAATCATTCAAAAAATTATTGCGAATTGCCTTAAGAGTGGATTGATTACAGATTGGTTTTTGTTTTGCAATAATTCGCTGCGCATAGCTCCTCCATTAATCATTACGAAAAAAGAAATAAAAATAGCCTGTAAAATTATTTTACAGGCCATCAATGAGGTTGAAAAGGAAATTAAATCCTAAACATGCTTTAAAAGCGTTTCTGACAAGACCGATTTTGGAATATTACCACCGACCAATCTCTCAACCATTTCACCATTTTTAAAGACCATTAGTGTAGGGATTGAGCGAATACCAAAGGAAGCAGGAACTGCAGAGTTTAAATCTACATTCATCTTAGCCACAATGGCTTGGCCTTCTACTTCACCTGCTAACTCTTCCACGATGGGACCAATCATTTTACAAGGACCGCACCATTCAGCCCAAAAATCGACTAAAACTGGAGTATCTGTACCTATTAACTCTTGAAAATTTGCATCTGTTGCTTCTACGTATTTTCCCATTGTTTGATTTATATTTTAAAATTCAAAATTATAACAAATACTGATAAACAAATCGTTCATCAAAAAAAATTAAATAATTAATTTAAAACCTATATTTTCTACCTTACTCAAATCCATCACTAACGCTTTACTTATCGTTAATTGGACTTTTCTAGACAGAAAATCTAACTGAACTCGATCTTGTTCATCATAAACTTCTAAAATGACTTTTTTGTTCCCTTTGTATTGATCAAATAAATCTTCCAGATAATCGACCGTCTCTAAATTCAAATGCGATAAATTTAAACGCAATCGAAGTTCTTTCGTACGCTCTTCTAAAAGTTCCGTCAATAGTTCAATCGACTGAATTTTGAAAACCATTTGGTCTGTGTGCTTATTTTTCAACTGATAAGAACCTTGAATATATAACAATCGATCCTGTGCGATAAACCGTTCAAATTGGATAAAATCTTTGGCAAACAAAGCAAATTCATAATTTCCGGCATAATCTTCTAAGGTGAAAATCATAAACTGATTTCCATTCGCAGAGGTCCTCACATTAATTTTGGTTACAATTCCAGCAAAAGACTGGACAATGTTTGGTTTAGATTCTAATAAACCGGAATTCGAGTTACAAAAATTCTGAATTTCAATTTTATACTCATCCAAAGGGTGTCCTGAAATGTAAACGCCAACAACCTCTTTCTCATTTTTTAACTGCTCCATGATTGACCAAGGCTCTGTTGCAGGAATTTTAGGCATAGATATATCATTTCCCGTACCTGCTCCGAGTTCACCAAACAAGGATTGCGTGGCAGCTGCTTTCAACTCAGAAATTTTAGCCGAATACCGAACAATCTTTTCGATAAATGTAATTCCCTCATTGTCGGTCGCAAAAAAATGTGACCTTTGAATATCACTAAAACAATCAAAGGCACCTGCTAAAGCCAAGGATTCCAAACATCTTCTATTAACCTGACGGCTATTGATACGAGCCACAAAATCAAAAATATCCTTGTATTCACCTCTCGCTTGTCTTTCTTCTACAATAGAATCTACTGCCGCTTCCCCCACACCTTTAATAGCTCCTAAGCCAAACCTAATTTGACCTTTTTTATTTACAGCAAATGATCGTGAGGATTCGTTCACATCTGGAACCAATAAACTCAAGCCCATACGTTTACATTCATCCATGAAAAATGTAATCTTCTCAATATTACCTAAGGAGTTAGATAATACGGCCGACATATATTCTGGGGCATAATTAGCTTTTAAATACCCCGTTTGATAAGCGACTAAACCATAGCAAGTTGAATGAGATTTATTAAATGCATATTCGGCAAACGACTCCCAATCTGACCAAATCTTCTCTAATTTATCTGGAGGGTGTGAATTCGAAAGTCCACCGTCAATAAACTTACCCTTCATTTTATCGATAGTAGGCTTATCTTTTTTACCCATAGCCTTTCGCAAAACATCAGCATCACCTTTGGTGAAATTGGCCAATTTTTGGGATAATTGCATTACCTGCTCCTGATACACCGTAATGCCATACGTATCACTTAAATATTCCTCCATTTCTGGAACATCATATTCAATTTTCTCCCGACCATGTTTCCTGGCAATGTAATTAGGAATATAGACCATTGGACCTGGCCTAAACAAAGCATTCATGGCAATTAAATCTGAAAACTGATCTGGTTTTAGGTCCCTTAAATGCTTTTGCATACCCGCCGATTCAAACTGGAAAGTAGCATTGGTTTCACCCCTCTGATACATTTCAAAGGTGAGCGCATCATCTAATGGTATAGCATCTAAGTCAATGGTAATTTTATGATTTTGCTCTATTAATCGAATCGACTCTTTTAAGATAGACAAAGTCTTTAACCCCAAAAAGTCCATTTTAATGACCCCAGCATTTTCAATCACTGAACCATCAAACTGAGTAATCAATAAACTAACATCCTTGGAAGTTGCCACAGGCATGATATCAGTTAAATCATGAGGGGCAATAATAATTCCTGCCGCATGAATTCCAGTACCTCTGACAGAACCTTCCAAAATCATGGCTGATTCAATGACTCTTGAAGGTAAGCCACCTGAAGATTTTATTTGCCTCAATTGCTTTACCTGCTCTAATTCGTCCGAACTTAAATTTTCTCGATCTGCTAAACTACCATCCCCAGTCAACGAAGCATTAAATATACGTTCTAAGGTGATTTTAGGTTTTTCTGGAACTAATTTAGCCAAGGCATTCGACTCAGACAAGGGCAAATCTAATACGCGCGCTACATCTTTCAACGACATTTTGGCCGCCATCGTGCCATAGGTAGCTATATGGGCCACTTGATTTCGACCATATTTTTCAACTACATAATCAATAACCTTTTGTCGGCCTTCATCGTCAAAATCCGTATCAATATCGGGAAGTGATTTACGATCCGGATTTAAAAAACGTTCAAAAAGTAAATTATATTTGATTGGATCTATATTCGTAATACCCAAACAATAAGCTACCACAGATCCCGCAGCACTACCTCTTCCAGGACCTACGTAAACCCCTAAATCTTTTCCTGCATTAATGAAATCAGCAACGATTAGAAAATAACCAGCAAATCCCATGGTTCTAATCGTATGTAATTCAAATTTAATCCGCTCCTCGACAACAATGGAAATATCAACATACCTCTTTTTAGCCCCCTCCATAGTCAAATGTTCTAAGAAATCATCTTGACTTAAAAAAGTGGAGGGAATGGTGAAATTGGGCAGTAAAACATCTTTTTTTAATTCGAGAATTTCGACCTTGCCCACAATTTCATTGGTATTGTCAATCGCCTCAGGGATATGCGACCAAAGGTCAGTCATTTCCTGAGTCGTCTTAAAATAAAATTGATCATTATAAAAAGCAAAACGCTTGCCTTTCATATCAAAATCACCTTCTATATCCTTATAACTTGGTGTACTTTGTTTCTCACCTGTATTGATACACAACAAAATGTCATGCGCATTTGCATCTTTTTGATCTAAATAGTGACTATCATTGGAAGCAATAACTTTAACATTATATTTCTTCGCAAAACGCAATAAGACTTCATTGACCACTTGCTGTTCAGGAATGTGATGGTTTTGAACTTCGACATAATAATCCTCACCAAATAAATCCAACCACCATTTAAATTCCTTTTCAGCTTCATCTTCCCCAGCACGTAGGATGGCTTGGGGTACACTAGCTCCCAAGCAGCATGTAGTAGCAATAAGCCCTTTATGGTATTTTAACACCAATTCCTTATCGATCCTGGGGTATTTTGAATACATACCCTCCATAAAACCTAAAGAGCATAATTTGATCAAGTTCTGATAACCCTCGGGATTCTTTGCTAAAAATAATTGATGGTACCTTTTATCCTTTAATTCTTTAGTGAAAACTTGTTTATGTCGGTCAGTCACCAAATAAAATTCACACCCTACGATGGGCTTTACTCCATGCTTTCCCGCCTCGGCCACAAATTGAAAAACCCCAAACATATTTCCATGATCTGTAATTGCCACGGCAGGCATATTATCTTCCTTTGCTTTTTTGAACATAGAAGAAATCTTAGATGCGCCATCTAATAAAGAAAACTGGGAATGATTATGTAAATGGGAAAATTGCATATAAAAATTAAACTTTTAGAAAAGGTTCTTTATCAAAAAAAGTGGCATTCAAAAAATCCAAATAGGGCTTTAGTACTTTGGCTTTTTTAACAACCAAATCAACAAACTGATCCGAAGTCACCTCAGCATCTGTAAAATGATGCCAAAAGAACATCGTTTTTACCTTAAGCAAATCTGCGTCAGGATGTAATGCATCAAAGCCCTTTGGTGTATTTTTCAAACTTTCACCTTCTGCCTTTCCATATACTTGTACAAATTGCTTTTGGTCTATAATTTTTCGTAAACCCTGCGCATTATAATCTATTTCTTGTCGGTATTTTGCTAATTGTTCTGGACTTGGATTATACATGCCACCGCCTAAAAAGGATTTACCGTTGGGTTCAATGTGTAAATAATAGTCCATAAACCCCGATTTACGACCTCCTTCAGAAAAACTCGCTGAAAACCACGTTTTATAAGGATCTTTATTTTTAGTAAATCGGACATCTCGATTAATCCGATAGGTACAATTTTTAACTTGTACTCCGTCTAAATTCTCAAATTCCCCAAATTCTAAAATAAGTTGGGCTACGAATTCTTCAAATTTCATTTTCAAATCCGTGTAAACCTCTTTATTAGCACCAAACCATTCACGAGAATTGTTGGATTTTAAATCCAATAAAAACTTCAAAAGGCTAGGGGAGAGTGACATGGAAAATAGATGAGATCGTTAAAACGAAATTAGTAAATTTTGCTTGAATGCCCAAGAACAATTCGCTTGGAGTTTCGGTCTATTTTATTGATTTTTGCATAAATTATTTTAAAAAGCTATGCGGATTTTAACGGGCATTCAGGCTTCTGGAAAACCCCATTTAGGAAATATTTTAGGTGCGATTATCCCAGCTGTAGAACTATCTAAGCAACCTGGCAACGATTCTTTTTTATTCATTGCTGACCTGCACACGTTAACATCCTTAAAAGATGGAGAAAGTATACGCAATAATACCTTATCGATAGCGGCTGCCTGGTTAGCCTTTGGTTTTGATACAGAAAAAAATTATTTCTATCGGCAATCAAAATTAGCCCCATATCACACAGAATTAATGTGGTATTTAAATTGCTTTACCCCGTTTCCTATGTTGGCAAACGCGCATAGTTTTAAGGACAAAGCAGAGAAATTATCTGATGTGAATGCTGGTTTATTTACATACCCTGTATTACAAGCCGCTGATATCGTTTTATATGATGCGCAAATTATACCAGTTGGCAAAGATCAAAGACAGCATATTGAAATGACTCGTGATATAGCCAATTCGGTCAATAAGAAATACAATAAAGATATTTTTGTTCTTCCTGAGGCTAGGATAAATGAAGACGTGATGACGATTCCTGGGGTTGATGGTGCGAAAATGAGCAAGTCATTAAACAATTACATTGATATCTTTTTGCCAGAAAATGAGCTATTAAAGCAAATTAAAAAAATTGTAACGGATACAACGGCCTTAGAAGATCCCAAAGACCCTGATCAGGATATTACCTTTAAATTATATCAGTTAATGGCTAGTAAATCAGAGGTAGCAGAAATGCGTGCTAATTATTTAGCTGGCGGTTATGGATATGGACATGCTAAACAAGCCTTATTTAATTTGATGCTCCAATATTTTAAAGAGGCAAGAGAAAAATTTGATTACTATTTGGCACACCCTGAATTGATAGAAGAAAAATTACAGATCGGCGAGAAGAAGGTTAAACCTATTGCTGAGGCAACAATTGCAAGAATAAGGGCTGAATTTAAATTTTAAGGCATGTTTCCAACTTGGGATAGTGATTTATTTCAACTCATTAATCAGGCCCATACACCTTGGCTAGATCAGCCGATGGTCATTATATCAGGGAAATTAACCTGGATTCCTTTATATGTTTTTTTGATATATCTCTTATACAAAAAATATAAATCACAGGTTTGGAAAACTATTCTGTATTTAATATCGACAGTTATATTCGCTGACCAAGTGAGTTCCAGTATTTTTAAGCCTTTATTCCAACGCTTAAGACCCTGTCATGTGGAAGCATTTCAATCCTGGATACATTTACCAGACGGTTGCGGTGGCTTATATGGATTCTGTTCATCACATTCTGCCAATGCATTTGCCGTGGCGATCGGATTTTTTTTAGTCACTAAAAATAAACCGATCGGATCATTACTATTGGTTTGGGCCACTTTGATCGCATATAGTCGAATATACCTGGGAGCACATTATCCGTTAGATGTCATTATGGGTGCGATCGTCGGTGGGATAGGTGCTTTTACTTTATTTCAAGCCTACGCTAAATTGACTAAAAAATCATAAGTGTTAATTCCATCTGCGAAATCATCTAAAGCAGGTTGTTGGCTTTGTCCAAATTCTACATTTAAACCTACTTTACACTGTATTTTTTCTTCTCTTTCCGAAATCCACTTTTGCAAAGTTCTTTCATTTTCATAGCGATGAATGTATAAAACACCGACTGGTGAAACTAATTCTTCATTTTCAGTGACAATACTATTCCCTAAGTCATAATGTGGAATCTGATTTAACAGATATAAAGTACGGTAATATTGTAAATTATTGGCATACTTAGAATGATTTAACACCCAATCTTCCTTCGATAATACATCAAACAATGGAATTAAATCATATTCCTTGGGTATAGCTAAAGTAGATACATTTCGACAGCCCAATCCGTAATAAGTGAAAATATCCTTGGCTAAACCTTGAAACTCATTAACGGATTCCGTACCTCGTAAAACGGCCAATGAACTTCTATTTTTACGAATAATATGTGGGATTGTTGAGAAATAATGTGAAAAGTATCCCCCTGAAAAGTCACTCCCAGTGGCAATAACAGCATCCATTCCTTGAAGACGGTCAATAAAATGAATAGGGATCATTGGATCAAATTCTTTCATAGCCAAAACATATAATTGTATCATCGATTTGTCTTGTGAACTTAATTTCACATTGGCTATTTGACCAGAAGCCAAAACCATTAATAGATCATGCAAGCCAATACCTGGAAGATTTCCTGCCAAGATTAACCCAATTTTTGATTTATTTCTCGCCTTTTCGGGATGTTTAATAAAAAAATCTTGCCATGCGAAAGGCGAAAAAAATTGTTTTTGAATCGCATTCATAGCTGTTCGAACCAATGAATCCGTAAACCAAGGATTCTCGTTGATTGCTTTATCTATAAATAATTCTATTTTTTCCTTGTTTTTTTCAGAGCTAAAATATTGATCAAGAAAATTAATTAGTTCTAAAAACTGAGCTTGGAGCATAAATTATATTATTATTAGGAACAAAGTTCTAAAATTTTTCTGTTAGTCCATATAAATTATATACTATTCAAAATTATGTTAGTAAATTGCGAAAAATATTTTGATTGTTATGGCAATAATAATTACCGAAGAATGCATTAACTGTGGGGCGTGCGAACCAGAATGCCCAAACACAGCAATTTATGAAGGTGGGATCGAATGGACTTGGGCTGGAGGAACCTCTTTAACGGAAGTGGAACTAGAAGATGGAAGTTCCATGGATGCAAAAACAAATATTGAACCAGTTTCAGAAGAGTTCTATTATATAGTACCCGATAAATGCACGGAATGCACTGGATTTCATGAAGAACCACAGTGTGCTGCGGTTTGTCCTGTAGATTGCTGCGTTCCGGATCCAGATCGAGTAGAAGATAAAGAAACGTTAATGGCAAAAAAATCTTGGTTACATGCCGAATAAATTTATAATGAATCCTTAGCATTCATTTACATATTGATTCAATCATATTGAATTTCAAAATAGCTCATTCACTGAGCTATTTTTTTTGTTCAAAAAATACAAAAACTAAAAATTCTATCTTTTTTATTAAAATTATATTATTTCAAGAAATCAAAACGAGAGGTTTAGATTTAAACCTTATTTTTATTAAAAATTACAAATATTTAAATTATAGGTTTAAAAAAAGACCTATTTTTTGATATAATTTGTAAAAAGATTAAAAATAAGTTAAAATTTTATCTATTTTTCTTGCATTATATATTTTTTGTATGAATATTTGTTTCGTAATCAAGCATTTATTCACACTTAAAAATTACTCATTATGAAAAAATCAATCTTTACTGCAATTCTGGGCCTTGTATCCTTTTGTGGATTTTCCCAAGAAAAAGAAGCGGAAGCACCCAAGTTTACATTTTCAGGTTACGTAGATTCGTACTATATGTTAAATTTTAATAGTCCGACGAATAGAAGTAATCTAGGAGTTTCCGGATATGAAAGAGCATTCGACCAAAAGTCGAGTCAATTTTCTTTAGGTCTTGTTCAAACTAAATTTGGTTATAGCACGAAAACATCAGATGTAGTTGTTGATTTAACCTTCGGACCTAATGCTGATTTGGGTCAATATGGAAATGCCATTGGACCTTTGGGTAAAGGGACAACAGCTTTAGCCATTAAGCAAGCATATTTCAATTGGAAAGCGAGTGATAAATTAACTTTCACAGCAGGTCAATTTGGAACTCACATTGGCTATGAGGTTATAGACGCTCCAGTTAATTACAACTATTCTTTGTCAAATTTATTTAACAACGGTCCATTTTATCACATTGGATTGAAGGCTAACTATGCCTTTACGGATAAATTTGCTGCTATGGCGGGTTTGGTCAACAATGTTGATAATTTAAATGATAATAATGCGTCTAAAGGATTCATATATCAAGTATTTGCTTCACCTGCTTCAGGTTGGAATGTATATTTTAATGGTATTTCATCAAACGAGTCAGCTCCATTAGCCTCAGGAAAAGATGATTCAGGATCTTATAGCTTAACTGATTTAACGACTTCTTATCAAATCTCACCTAAATATTTATTAGGCTTAAATGCTGCTTATGGATCCCAAACAGGTGATTTCCAAGGAGGAGGATCAGTAGGAAACAGCAAAACATGGGGTGGCGTTGCTCTTTATTCTAACTATGCTTTTACAGATGGATTTAGCTTAGGTGGCCGTTATGAGGTTTTTGATAATACCTCTGGTGCTAGAGCATTAAGAGATGCAGATGGTAAAGGAACCAGTGTTTCATCGTTTACATTGACTGCCACATTCACTGCGGCAAGCGGTCATTTATTGATCAAGCCTGAGTTAAGAAGTGATGCATATGCAACAGCTCAATTTACAGATGGAGATGGCAAAGCGCAAAAATCACAAACTACTTTTGGATTACACTTTATTTATAAATATTAATAATCAATTTATTCACCTTTAAATTTTGTAAACATGACGACACAAAAACCAACATGGATTCCGCTACTTGTATTGCTCGCAATAGCAGTAGCCGCATTATTTTTAACAAGTGTACCAGGTGTAATGCCAACTGAAGGCTTAGACACCGGTGATACTGCTTGGATGATCGTAGCATCTGGATTAGTTCTATTAATGACTCCAGGTTTGGCTTATTTTTATGGTGGAATGGTTAATCACAAAAACGTTATTTCAACTATGTTGCAATCATTTATTGCCATGGGCGTAATTTCTGTTATTTGGATTGTTTTTGGATTTAGTTTAGCATTTGGTGACTCTTTGGGTGGCTGGATTGGAGATCCTCGTACATTTTTTATGTTCAATGGGGTTTTTGATCATAAACTTTCATTAGGAAGCACTGACCAATTAAAATTTACAATTCCGTTTGCATTGTTTGCATTTTTTCAAATGAAATTCGCGGTTATTACACCCGCACTTATTTCGGGTGCTTTAGCTGAAAGAATTAATTTTAGAGCGTTTGTATTGTTTATGATTCTATTCTGTGTCGTTGTTTATGCACCTTTGGCGCATTGGACATGGCATCCAGATGGTTTCTTATTCAACTTAGGTGTTTTAGATTTTGCAGGAGGAACAGTTGTACATATGTCAGCTGGTTGGGCTGCCTTAGCAGGCGCACTTTACTTACGTCGTCGTAAATCACACATTGAATCAAATATCTTGCCTCCAGCTAACATTCCTTATGTTTTATTAGGAACTGGTTTATTATGGTTTGGATGGTTTGGATTTAACGCAGGATCAGCTGTAGGAGCTAATGGACTTGCGGTAACTGCTTTTGCGACTACTCACGTAGCTGCTGCAGCAGCAGGTTTATCTTGGATCTTATTTGATGTAACTCGTGGCAAAAAAGTTTCGGCTTTAGGGTTTTGTATTGGAGCTGTAGTTGGTTTAGTTGCGATTACACCAGCTGCTGGTTTCGTTACTGTTCCTGTTGCTATCTTCATCGGTGTTATAGCAGCGATCATTTCAAACGTTGTGGCGCACTGGAGAGCAAGTTCAAATTTGGATGATACTTTGGATGTATTTCCTTGCCATGGTGTAGGTGGAATGGTTGGTATGTTGATGACTGGAATTTTCGCAACAAGCGCAGTAAATGCGGCAGTAGTAGAAAATGGTTTATTTTATGGTGAGACTGCTTTATTTATGAAGCACATTTTAGCATTGGCCATTGTTTCAGCATTTGCCTTTGGCGTATCCTATTTGTTATTAATTATTACAGATAAAATCATACCTCTTCGTGTTAATGATGAGGAAGAAAGACTTGGATTAGATATATCTCAGCACGATGAAGCATTAGCAGAGTAATCTTTCTACTAGCAAAGCCGCAAGTAATGGTTCTTGTGGTTTTGTTTCAATCAAAAAGTCGAAAACTTATAGTTTTCGGCTTTTTTGTTTTTATCCAGTTTAGAATTTAAAGGTTTAATTAGACGTATGAACTTCCTATATTTAATAGATATATGAAAACCCAAAAAATTACTTTGTTGATTGGCAGAGAACATCTAGAAAAAGACAGTTATTTATACACCAACATACTTTCAGAAATTAAGGGAATTCAATTTGATGTTTTCAATGACTCATACTCGTATTTCAGGAGAAGAGTTTATCCGTATTTCACTAAAGTTATCCCTAGATTAATTCGAAAAAATCCTATCGTAAGAAGCTTATATTTACAAATAGAGAAACAATTTTATTCAATCATTCTGAATCCAAATGATTACAAAATGCATATTGCATTTCAAAAAAATCCGAATGACATTTCTTTAAGGGTAGAAAAATTAGCCAAAAGATTGAATAAAATTCCTATAGATACCGAAATCACATTAATTGGCCGAAGTGCTGGAGCGATTGTTGCCACCATGGTTTCCTTACAACATCCCATTCACAAAATAATTTCGCTAGGGTATCCTTTTAAGCATCCTGACTTTGAGGAAGAAGCATATCGGCATGAACATCTAAAAAAAGTAAATACACCGATGTTAATTATACAGGGACTTCAAGATGTCTATGGTGGCAAAGAAATCGAAAATAAGTACAAATTTAATTCGAACACAACAATCGTCTTTGAAGACATCAATCATGATTTTGAATTAACGGAGGAAAACAGAATTCGAATTTTAAGCAATATTGAACAATTTATTTCTAGCTCAGAAAATTAAACAAAGACATTCGAGAACAAAACATCTCCCGTTACTTCGCCATTTTCAGTTATTGATTTATAGCGAACGGATTGAATGGTGTTGATGAGTAATGGATCATATGCCGACTTGAACCTAACATAGTTTTCAGAAAAACCTTCCATTAATCCATTTTCATTTGATTCTTCAAACAAAACTTCTCCCTTTTTCCCTATTTGACTTTCATAAAAAGCATGTCTTTTTTTATCGGAAAGTATGTGTAACATTTTAGATCTCTCTGATTTTTGAGAGCCATCTATTTTGGGGAAAATTTCAGTGGAAAAAGTATTAGCCCTTTCTGAATATGGGAATACATGTAAATATGAAATATCTAGCTCCTGCAAAAACTGGTACGTTTCTAAAAATAATTCGTGCGTTTCCCCTGGATGCCCCACAATAACATCAACACCAATACACGCATTTGGCATCAATGATTTAATTAAGGCAACACGGTTTACATATAATTCTCTTTGATACCGACGTTTCATTAAGCGCAAAACGGTATTCGATCCAGATTGCAAGGGTATGTGAAAGTGAGGCACAAAAGACTTGGAACTTGCCAAGAAAGTAATTATTTCAGGGGTAATTAAATTAGGCTCAATGGAAGATATGCGAAATCGGTTGATGCTAGATTTTAATTCAATTGCTTTGATTAAATCAAAAAATGTTTCTTCTCGCTTTCCTTGTTGTATTCCAAAGTCGCCAATATTCACGCCCGTTAAGACGATTTCTTTTATCCCTTTTAACGCAATTTCCTCAATTAAAGCTAATACACTTTCCACACTATCTGATCGAGATTGACCACGAGCGAGGGGAATTGTGCAATAGGAGCAAGGGTAATCACACCCATCCTGTACTTTTAAAAATGTTCGAGTCCGATCATTAACGGAATAAGAAGCATGGTAATCTAAGTCATACCGTATTTCGGAGGCCAATAATTTAGGGAGATTTGTATTTTTTTTAATTAAATAGGGGGGGAGTAAATCAGGCAATTGGAACTTTTCATTGGCCCCTAAAACTAAATCAACACCAGGAATGTTCGAAATTTCTTCAGGTTTCAATTGCGCATAGCATCCCATAATAACAACTGTGGATGCTGGATTGATTTTTTTAGCTTCTCGAACGACTTTTTTACACTTTTTATCTGCTTGTTCGGTTACGCTACAGGTATTGATAACAAATAAATTAGGTGAATCTTGAAAATCCACACGAGTAAAACCCATAGGTTCTAAACTACGTGCAATTGAACTGGATTCTGCAAAATTCAACTTACAACCTAAGGTATAAAAAGCGACCTTTTTCATTTCTTAAAATATGAGCACAAAGGTAAAACAAAAATGGCGGGAAAACCCGCCATTTCGTTTCATAAAAGTATATAAATGCAAGATAAATTAATATTTAGCCGTTTTAACTGTCTTAATAATTCGAGCAGCTACTTTGTAAGGATCTGCAGCAGAATTAGGTCTACGATCTTCTAACCAGCCTTTCCAACCTTTTTCTACGGTTGCGATAGGGATACGAATAGACGCACCACGATCTGAAACACCATAAGAGAAAGAATCGATGGATTGAGTCTCGTGTTTACCAGTTAAACGTAAATGATTGTCAGCACCATAAACATCAATATGCTCTTTAACGAAAGGAGCAAATGCTGAACATATAGCGTCATACGTTTCTTTTTTACCAGCCGTACGTAAAGCTGTGTTGGAGAAGTTGGCATGCATACCAGAACCATTCCAATCCAATTCTCCTAAAGGCTTACAATGCCAATTAATCGACACTCCAAATTTCTCACCTAAACGCTCTAATAAATAACGGCCGATCCAGATTTGATCACCTGCTTCTTTAGCCCCTTTAGCAAACATTTGGAATTCCCACTGACCTGCAGCCACCTCAGCATTAATGCCTTCAATGTTAAGTCCTGCTTCGATACACAAATCCAAATGCTCTTCTACGATCTCACGTCCATAGGCATTAGTTGCACCTACTGAACAGTAATATGGTCCTTGCGGAGCTGGATAGCCGTTTGCTGGAAAACCTAAAGGCTTATTTGTTTCTGGATCCCATAAAAAATACTCTTGTTCGAAACCGAACCAAAAATCATTATCATCATCCTCAATTGTCGCACGGCCATTGCTCACGTGAGGAGTACCATCTGAATTCAACACATCACACATCACTAAATATGCATTTTTGCGAGATGGATCTGGGCAAATAAACACAGGACGTAATAGGCAATCTGAAGAGCCACCTGGAGCTTGCTCCGTAGATGAACCATCAAAACACCACATATCACAATCCGCTAACTTTCCACTAAAATTATTTTCGATTTTAGTTTTAGAACGTAAACTCTGGGTAGGTTTATAACCATCCAACCAAATGTACTCCAATTTAGACTTAGCCATAATTTTAAACGTGTTTTTATTAATAAATACATTTATTTTTCAATTCATTACAAATTTAAACTTGATTTTAACAATTGCAACGATTTTATTGAAAATCTTATACGTTTATTAACCTATTATTCGATTTTATTAAAAAAATTTAATTATTTCCATGAAAATTATATTTATAAATTCCTTTGATAATTATTTACCATTATTGGTATAAATTGGCTATTTTTACTTCGTATAATAAAGATGAACAATTATGGCAATTACTAGATTTAAGGCGTTAGAATTAGCTCAATCACGAGCTAATACACATGTAAAATTACCAACAGAAAAAGTAACTGATTATTATGGAAGTATGACGTTCAATGATGAAGTAATGCGTTCATTATTATCCCCTGAAGCCTATCTAAAGATCAATACAGCTATAAACTCTGGAACTAAAATTGATCGAGATGCAGCTGATGAAGTGGCTGCTGCTATGAAATCTTGGGCTATTTCAAAAGGTGCCACGCATTATACCCATTGGTTTCAACCATTAACAGGTACCACTGCTGAAAAACACGATTCATTTTTTGATATAGATTTAAGTACGGGTAAGGCCGTTGAAAAATTTAAGGGTTCAGCTTTAGTTCAACAAGAACCAGATGCTTCATCATTTCCAAATGGTGGTATACGTTCCACATTTGAGGCAAGAGGATATACCGGTTGGGATCCATCTTCCCCCGCTTTTATCATGGAAAACGCAGCAGGCACAGCAACCTTATGTATTCCATCCGTTTTTGTTTCATATACCGGGGAGGCGTTAGATTATAAAACGCCTTTATTGAAATCCATCGAGTTAGTTGATAAAGCTGCAACAGCAGTCATCAAAGAATTTTTCAACCGAGATATCAGTAAGGTGATCCCAACTTTAGGAGCGGAGCAAGAATATTTTGTTATCGACGAAGCATTATTTAATGCGAGACCTGATTTAATGATGGCTGGCCGTACGGTTTTTGGACATGCTCCCGCTAAAGGCCAACAATTAGAAGATCATTATTTTGGATCAATACCAAACCGCGTAAATTCCTTTATGGTAGACTTTGAAATAGAGGCTATGAAGTTAGGAATGCCAGTTAGAACGCGGCATAATGAAGTGGCACCCGCTCAGTTTGAGGTAGCGCCGACGTTCGAAGAAGCCAATTTGGCTTGTGATCACAATGCTTTATTGATGGATTTGATGTCCAAGGTAGCGACCAAGCATAAACTTAAAGTATTATTTCACGAAAAACCATTTGCGGGAATTAACGGAAGTGGTAAGCATAACAACTGGGCATTAGCTACGGATACAGGAATTAATTTATTAGCTCCATCTTCAAAACCAAAGGAAAATTTACGGTTTCTGACCTTTTTTGTGAATACGTTAAAAGCAGTTCATGATCATGCCGATTTGTTAAGGGCCTCGATTGCTTCAGCAGGAAACGAACATCGTTTAGGTGCCAATGAAGCTCCTCCAGCAATTGTCTCAGTCTTTTTAGGTTCTACTATGAGCCAAGTGTTAGACGAGATGGAGAATATGAGTGATTTAGATGATATTCATTTAGAAAAAGGGGATAATGTATATTTGAAATTAGGTATCAATAAAATCCCGTCATTAATATTAGATAATACGGATCGAAATAGGACTTCCCCATTTGCTTTCACCGGAAATAAATTTGAATTCAGGGCAGTAGGTTCTTCCGCAAATTCTGCAGCTCCTATGACCATTTTGAATACGATTGTGGCTGACCAATTAATCATATTTAGAAAAGAGGTTGAAGTAATTCTTGAGAAAGGGGTCAAAAAGGAATTAGCCATTATGGAAGTCCTTAAAAAATATGTCAAAGAGTCTAAAAAAATACGTTTTGAGGGAAATGGGTATTCTGAAGAATGGGTAGAAGAGGCCGCAAAGAGAGGATTATCAAATTTAAAGTCCACTCCAGAAGCATTAGCTGTATACGCTAGACCTGAATCGATTGAATTATTTACAAAGCATGGAATTTATTCTAAAGAGGAAATGCATGCAAGACATGAAATTGAATTAGAAAATTACATTAAGAAAATTCAAATTGAGTCAAGGGTGATTGGAGATATGGCGATTAATCACATCGTTTCCACTTCTTTAAAGTATCAAACTCAATTGGTTGAAAATGTAAAAGGACAGAAAGAAATTGGCATTGATCCTCAGTATTTTGCGCCAACGATCGAAATGATTAAAAAGATATCTGAATATACATCCACGATCGTTCGTCTTCAAAATGAGATGACTGAGGCTAGAAAAACAGCTAACAACATTGAGAATTTAGAAGAAAGAGCTACTATGTATGGGATTAGTGTCAAAGGATTCTTTGAGGAAATTAGGTATGCCGTAGATAAATTAGAACTTATTGTAGACGACGATGAATGGCCACTACCAAAGTATAGAGAATTATTATTAATAAAATAGCCGATAATCCACATGTTGAAACAAGATAATCCTGGATTTTTAGCTGAAGAAATAGCTAACCTAAAAGCTCTGTGCGCTGCAGAAAATAAATCATTTATTGTCATTGATGATGAAGATCTTCCCATGGGGAATGATAAGGAAATGGTTCATATTCAATTTGTAGGTAATTATAAGGAGAAGGAAGTGGTCTATGATGCCATATTGTGTACGCTTCAATTACATTACTCGAGTACAATCTATGAAGAAGCGGAGCGTGAGGCCATTGAGCAATTTCCATTATATGTGCCCATTGAAAATAGAGATGAAACCTATGTGGCAAATGAAGCGCTAGATGATGAAGTGGAAATGATGATTTTAGAAATCATTGACGAAATAGAAGAAAATGATGACATCAAAGTAAGCGAATACGTTGAGATAGATGAAGATTTTGATTTTGGAATAAGCCTAGAAGCCGCATTATACGTAGCCGCATTAGAAGAAGAAGTCATTGAAAAATTCATTTCCGATTTTAATTCGAATAGTCTCAAGCTTGATTCTTCCTTATATTCATTTAAAACGGAAGAAGAGTAAATGAGCTATCCGGTTTTTTATGCATCGGAACCTGAATTAAAGTCTGGTTTAAGCGAAGAAGAATCTTTTCATGCCTGTAGGGTCTTGCGTTTAAAAAATGGAGATCAAATTCACATTTTGGATGGAAAGGGGAAGCGCTTTGAAGCCGAATTAGAATTTGTTGATTCCAGGAAGACTACTTTTAGGTCATTACGTATGTTGGAAGAGATTAAAAATCCAGCTTATTCTATTTCTATTTGGGTAGCACCAACCAAACAAATGGAGCGAATGGAATGGATGGTCGAAAAGTGTACCGAACTTGGCATCCATTCAATAGGCTTTTTTCATTCACGCTATTCTGAAAGAAAGGAAATAAAATTAAACCGATTAGAAAAAATTGCTATATCGGCTCTAAAACAATCAAAAAATTTATTTTTGCCAGAGATTAAACCGATGGTTTCGATCAAAGAAATCATTCCATTGCCAGCTAATCAAGATTCTGCAAATCAATATTTGTTTGCCCATATTGCTGAGCCGGTTGATCAGCCTTTATACAAAATTTTACATAAAAATATCCATTCAAATATATTGATAGGGCCAGAAGGTGATTTTTCAAATGAAGAAAGTGATTCTTTACTTAAAAATAATTGGCAAGCATTTAGTTTAGGCAAAGCCATTTTGCGAACAGAAACTGCTTGCATCGCAGCTACTCATAGTGTTCATTTGTTACATTCACTCCATGAATAAAATAATAGTCGTATTTATTTTCTTTTGTAGCTCGACCCTATTGGGGCAAATTAAACTAGCTAAAGTTAAGTATTCAGGTGGGGGAGATTGGTATGCCAATAAAACTTCGTTGCCTAATTTGATTCAATTTTGCAATTCAAACCTACCTATTAAGCTTTCAAATACGCCTGAAACGGTTGAATTGTCAAGCAAACAATTATTCAGTTACCCATTTATCCATTTAACAGGGCACGGAAATGTCGTATTCACTGATACCGAAATTCAAAATTTAAGAACCTATTTACTTGGAGGAGGTTTTCTACATATAGATGACAATTACGGTTTAGACGTTTACATAAGAAGGGAAATGAAAAAAGTATTGCCGTCCTTAGAATTTGTGGAACTTCCATTTACACATGCTATTTATCATCAGACTTTTAATTTCCCTGCAGGATTACCTAAAATTCATGAGCATGATGGAAGGCCTGCACAGGGATATGGCCTCATTTATAATGGAAGACTGATCTGTTTTTATTCGTATGAAAGTGATTTGGGAAATGGATGGGAAGATATTGGTACGTATACGGATCCTGTAGAAAAACACCAAGAAGCATTAAAGATGGGAGCTAATATTATTCAATTTGCTTTCAACAATCCTTAATTATGATAAAAATCAATTATTTTAAATAATCAAAACAAAAAGAGTGTTAAAATGCTTATTATATTTGTAACTAAAATATAAACCTAAAAATGCAATTAGTTCTTCCTGCTTTTATACTTCATTGGTATATTTCATTATTTAGCCAAACCTTTTTCCTTCATCGGTATTCAGCGCACAAAATGTTCGTTATGAATAAATTTTGGGAAAAATTCTTTTACTTCTTAACCTATCTATCTCAAGGATCTTCTTTTTTAAGTCCAAGAGCCTATGCCATCTTGCATAGAATGCATCACGCTTTTTCTGACACCAAAAAAGATCCTCATTCACCCATGTTTTCGAGCAATGTCTTTATGATGATGTGGAAAACGAAGGATATTTACAATGCAGTGTTAAACAGGAAAAGCAACGTTGAGGAACGATTTGAGCATGATTATCCAGTGTCTAAAACGATTGAAAAAATAGGGGATTCTTGGATTTCTCGTGTTGGCTGGGGTGTGGCGTATGCCTCATTTTATATTTTTGCCTACATTC
This sequence comes from Cytophagaceae bacterium, assembly GCA_947486835.1. GTDB lineage: Bacteria > Bacteroidota > Bacteroidia > Cytophagales > Spirosomataceae > Aquirufa. Next base: position 29,990 of record CANKVC010000002.1, read on the forward strand.
AATTTGATATGCATTGGTTATTTTTCCTATTATTACCTGTGCATTTTTTGATGGGTCCCGTACATGGAGCGATTGTAAATTGGTCAGGACATAAATATGGATACCAAAATTATGACAACCATGATCATTCTAAAAATTCATTGGTATTTGATGTAATAATGATGGGTGAATTATTCCAAAATAATCATCACAAATTGCCTAACCAAGTGAATTTTGCTTCCAAATGGTTTGAGTTTGATCCTACATATCCTTTGATAAAAATATTAACGTGGCTGAAAATAATCAAGCCCAATATCAAACCGGCAGACGCTAAATTTTAAAATATTCAAAAGCCCTTTAACGAGGGCTTTTTATATTTTTTCAGGGTAGTTGAATTTCTCTAAGTAATCAGATACTCTTTTCAAGAAACCTCCTCCTAGATTACCGTCAATAATCCGATGGTCATAAGAGTGGGAAATAAACATTTTTTGACGTACTTCGATTGAATCGCCTTCTGGCCGACTCACTACTGAAGCCTTTTTTTCAATTAAGCCAAAAGCTAAAATACCAACTTGAGGTTGGACGATAATGGGAGTACCCATTAAATTACCAAAGGAACCAATATTAGATATTGAAAAAGTACCACCTTCTAAATCGGCTGGCTTCAGTTTATTTAACCTTGCTCGGTTCGACAAATCATTTACTTTTTTAGTTAGATCTACTAATGATAATTTATCTACTTCGTGAATAACAGGTACAATTAAGTTGCCATTAGGTAATGCTACAGCCATGCCAATATTAATTTGGGCATGTTGGACAATGAAATTCCCCTCGACTGATATATTCATTCCAGGGAAATCCTTAATAGCCAAAGCTGTTGCCATAAATAATAATGGAGTATATGTAATGGGCTCTTTATACTTTTCTTGGAATTTGATTTTGTTTTTTTCACGCCACTGAACCATAGCGGTCATATCAGTTTCTAGAAATGAAGTGACGTGAGGAGAAATCCTTTTGGAATCAAGCATTCTTTCGGCAATCATTTTCCGCATTCGATCCATTTCAAAAACTTCATCGCCCGGTAAACGCAAACCAGTTCCTTGGCTTAAGGTACCTGAAGCTATGACTCTTTTTGAATTTCGAATAGCAATGTAATTCAATACATCCTTTTTGGTCACTCGATTATCTAAACCTGAGCCTACAATTTCACTCAATTCACGCTGAGATACTTTTTCTTGTTGGCATATTTGCTTAATCAATGGCGAAATCCAAGGATTGGATTGACCCGAATTTGAGTTAAAATTACCCAGTGAAAGATCTGTCAAATTAGAAAGAGTCAGATCTTCAATGATGGAATTGGATTCAGCGTTAATTACTAAAGAACTCGAATCTTGGGTAACAACGGAGTCTATAATACAAATGGGTTTGCCAATTTCAGCGATACTACCTATAGGAACCAAAACTTTTTTCAAATAACCCGCTATAGGAGAGGGTACCTCAGTGTCAATTTTATCCGTGGCTACTTCGACAATAAATTCATCTGCTTCAACATAATCACCAGGCTGTTTTAACCAATTTAAAACAGTAGCTTCCATGATACTTTCACCCATTTTGGGCATTATTATTTCCGTTATAGCCATAATACTAAGATAAATCTTTTAATAAATATCGCCTAATCAAATTCAATGAATTTAAAGAGGTCATATGTATATTTTGCATACGATTCCCGCCCAATTGTAGCTTTCTTGTGATTACTTCTCCTTCAGAAGCTAGAGCAATCCAGACAGTACCTACCGGTTTTTCAATACTTCCTCCCGTTGGGCCAGCAATACCAGAAGTTGCCATTCCATAGGTCGTATTAAATTTTTCTCTAATTGACTTAGCCATAGCAGTTACACAAGATTCACTCACTGCTCCATCTTTATTTAAAATAGAATCTGAAACATGCAGAATTTCTTTTTTTATCTCATTGGAATATGAAATCACACCACCCATAAAATACTCGGAACAACCTGAAATTTGGGTGAATTGATGAGATAAATGTCCTCCAGTACAACTTTCAGCAACAGCAATCGTTGACTTATTTTTAATTAATAAATGGCCGACCACTTCCGCAATTTCATCCTTTTCATATCCAAAAATAAAGGAATTAATCATGGGGCGTAATAGAGCTATTTGCTCTTCTACATTGGCTTTTAATCCTTCAAGGTCATCTCCAAAAGCCGTAAGTCGAAGCTTTACAATTCCAAGAGATGGCAAATAGGCTAGTTTAATGTGTTTGGGAAGTGATAATTCCCAATCTTGAATTAAATCCGATAAATAAGATTCACCTATACCAATCGTTTTTATTACTTTATGGTAAATAATTGGGGTCTTAAAATGTGAAATCAATTTTGGAATAACCTCATTTTCCATGATAGCTTTCATCTCAAAAGGAACTCCAGGCATCGAGATCCAAATTACTCCAAATTCATCAAACCACATACAAGGAGCAGTACCTTGATTATTGGGAATAAATTGAGCTTTAGTAGGCAATAGCGCTTGATCTCGATTAATATCTGATAATTCACGCCCACGTTTTAAGAAAAATTCGGTGACATCTTTTAAGGCATCCTCATTCATCTCTAGTGAGCAATGAAAGAAATCAGCTAATACTTTTTTCGTTAAATCATCTTTCGTTGGTCCAAGACCTCCGGTAATGAAAACCACATCTGCCCTAGATTTAGATTCATTTAGAATGGTCGTTATTTCTTCAGCAGAATCACCAACCGACGACTTTCGAATCGTTTTAATCCCTAATTTATCTAACTCAAAACTGATCCATTGGGTGTTCGTGTCCAATATTTGACCATAAAGAATCTCATCCCCAATTGTAATAATTTCTGCTCGAACCATTAAGTTTTCTTACTTTTGTACGAAAATACGGATTATTTGGGATTGAATAACACCCAAGAATTGAAAAAGCACCCATAATAAATGAAACACTCAGAAATAAATTTCAAAATCCAATTGGATGATCAAAATATTCCCGAAAATATTACTTGGTCAGCTACCGACAACCCAAACGAAGGCATAGAAGAAACCAAAGCAATATTAGTGGCGACATGGGATCCCTATCACAAAGGCACATTGACTTTGCCCTTATGGACAAAAGACATGGAGGTATTGGACATGAAACGTTTTTTTATTGAGATCATGGGAACGGTATCAGAAGCATCTCTTCAAGCAACCGGAGATCAATATTTTTCACAAGAAATTGAACAAGTGTGTCGGACTCTGTCTTCGCATTTACAAAAAGAAATTTTAGAAGCTGAAAAGGGTGCAAAATAGAAGACGATGAAATTTATTAAACATTTGATTATTCTAATCGCCTTAAGTCACCTATCCTGGGGACAAAAAGGGATTAATTTTATTAAAACAAGCAATTTTAATGCGGCAGTAAATGCAGCTAAACAACAAAATAAATTACTTTTTGTTGAGGCTTATGCACCCGATTGCCATGTTTGTATGGCGTTCAAGGGAACCTTTGCTCAACCTCAAGTGGGCAATGTTTACAACACTAATTTCATAAACTTCCAATTGGATGTCAATAACCCTGACAATCTTGCTATCCTTAAAAAGTATAAAATTATTCTTAATGCGACGCCAACTTTCATTTTTTTTGAACCTAAAACGATGAAGGTGGTTCAAGTAAAGGCTTTTGGCGAAAAAGATAATTCAGTCATTAGCGTAAATCTAATTGGCCAAAAAGCAGCTAACCCACAAGAGCAAGTAGGTAGTTTTCCTGTAAAATTCAAATCAGGTGATCGCAATCCTGCATTTTTATTGAACTATGCTCAATATGCTAGAATAATGGGAGATACGTTGACCAACATTAAGATGATGAATGAATATGCTAAGGTATTGCCAACAAATCAATACGTGACCCAAAGCACTTTAAATATTCTTCAAACGGTCATGATGAACCATGACAATGAATTATTTGATTATTTTGTCACTCATTTATCTGATTATAACAAAGCATTTGACCCTAATATGGTTCGAATGATTTATGAAAATATCTTTCAAATTGTACTAACTTCTCAAATAAATAATTTGAATTCTAAAAGTATTTCGAAGATAAAAAGTCAAATGAAAACGACTGGAATGGATCCCGGTGGCATTATTAGAAGAACTTGGTTAGCAGAGAGCAACCTATATTTCAAGCAAAAAAATGCAGCGGCGGGAATAAAAGTAATTCAAAATTTAATCAATGTTTTGCCTAACGCTCCTGGTCCTAAAGAATACCAATATTTATGCGATTATGTGAAAAGCAAAACGACCGATAAAAAGGCATTAAAATACGCACAAGTCAATTGGTGTAAATTTGGTCTCCGGTAATTAGCGAAGAAAGGCTCGGTCCACCATCACCAAAACACAAAATAAAAACATCACGATTGATATTTTATTAATGGTATGCATGGTTCTAATATTGAAATTAGTAGGTGCACCAGGCTTTGGTTTTTTGAATACTCTAACAAAATATGTAAAGACCTCCGTTAGATTAAATTGTTCTTTAAGTCTGCTCATGATTTTAGTTTTCAGGGGCGTCCTTCCAGTCGCCATGGTCTTTAATAAGTTGGATTAATTCGTCAACGGCCAAATGCGCCGGTACTGATTTTTTTATCACATTTTGGCCCTTATACAGCGCTATTTTATCTTTTCCTGTTCCTACATACCCATAATCCGCATCTGCCATTTCCCCAGGCCCATTAACGATACAACCCATAATGCCAATTTTAATCCCCTTTAAATGATCTGTTACTTGACGAATCTTTGCCGTGGTTTCTTGAAGGTCAAATAAAGTTCTTCCACATGAAGGGCATGAAATATATTCCGTTTTTGATATCCTAACCCGACTAGCCTGTAAAGTACCAAAACTAATTGAATTACGAAGCGCATGGGTATTTTTGACACCTGAACTAGATATCATGATGCCATCACCTAATCCGTCTATTAATAATGCTCCCGCATCTGTAGGTGCATAAATCTGTAATTGTTCATCTGTTACATCCTGGTAGTCCAATTGAATAATCACAGGATGTTCAATGGAATGATCTATTAAATCATAAAATGCGCGTCGTATTTCCGGCATTTTATGCTCATTTAAGGAGTGTAAAATAATAACTACATTTTTCTCAATTTTTAACTTATTTAAAATGCTTAGGTCGCCAATAAGACTGGCCGCATTTATTTTAATGAAATTAATGTTGGGGTGTTTACTCGTGGACTCACACCACTCATCCCAGGTAAACTGTGGATATATCGTGTTAATTTGCTGTGTCATCCAAACGGAAGCGGATTGAATTTGCCTTAATCCATTTGGAAGCATAAACGGAATATTCTGATCTCCCGTAAAAATGTAATCGGCACCTAAATCATTCATGGCCCATTTATCAGGCTCTGGTAAATAAAAATGACCTATGGATTTTAAATCATCCATGGACAAATCAGCAATGGTTGAAAAATCGGCAATGACACGAGGTACTTGCTTGCCACCGAAATTTAAAACTTCATTTGAATGACGTCTTTCGTAATAGAATGGGTGAATAGGAGAGTCAAAAGAATCAGTCTTACCTTTCCATGGAAGAATAGGATAAGATTTACTAGATCTATTCTGTAATCGACGAACCATTTCTTGCGCCACAGGAATTTCCAACTCAGGATCTTCGGTCAAAGAAACACGAATAGTATCTCCTAGTCCATCTTCTAATAAAGTACCGATGCCCACGGCCGATTTAATACGACCATCTTCTCCTTCGCCAGCCTCAGTTACTCCCAAATGCAAAGGATAAGCTTTAAATTCCCCTTCCTCTAATTTTTTACTAAGAAGTCTATATGCTTCCACCATCACTTGGGTATTGGAAGACTTCATCGATAATACAATGTTATAATAATTTTCATCCTCACAGATACGCAAAAACTCTAAAGCAGATTCAACCATACCTAAAGGAGTATCGCCATACCTGCTTAAAATTCGGTCAGACAAAGAACCATGATTAGTACCAATACGCATGGCAGTGCCATATTCTTTACAAATTTTCACTAAAGGCAAGAATTTATCTCGTATTCTTTCTAATTCCGATTGATAAGAAGCGTCAGTATAATCAATGACTTCAAATCGTTTTTTATCCGCGTAATTACCCGGGTTTATACGTACTTTTTCAACGATCCTAGCGGCTAATTCTGCCGCATTGGGTGTAAAGTGAATATCCGCGACTAAAGGAGTTTGATATCCTCTTACACGAAGACCTTTGCGAATATTTTCTAAATTTTGTGCTTCCTTGACAGATGGGGCAGTAATTCGAACGATCTCACATCCTGCATCAATCATTTTGATGGACTGATCAATGGATCCTTGCGTATCCATGGTATCAACGGTAGTCATTGATTGAACCCGAATGGGGAAATCAGAACCTATGAAAACATTTCCCACTTCGACTGGAATAGTATTTCTTCTTTTGTATGCAACAAGAGAATCTGCATACTTATTACCGTCAGAAATTAATTTTATAATAGACGAATCCGTTGACATACCTTATATTAAAACCAAATTTACAAAAAAGCCTCATCAAATATATCATCAGATGAGGCTCTAAAATAATGATTATATTACCAAGAACTCTTTTTATGCCCAATTGTTGCATAAAAATAAATAAAAATATAGCAAGGGATCATAATCATATAAGCCTTTTGGGTATCACCAATTTGATCCGCAATCTTTCCATAAAGTAATGGCAACAAAGCTCCTCCCGAAATCATCATAATAATCAGAGCACTTCCTAATTTAGTGAATTTGCCTAATCCTTGAATCGCTAAAGGCCATAAAGCTGGCCACATTAATGCATTCGCTAATCCCAATAACGCTAAACACAACACCGAAGTAAAGCCTGTGAAGAAAATGGTACCAATAGAAAAAACAATCCCTAAAATGGCCGAATAATTCAAAGCTTTTTGTTGACTTAAGTATTTTGGAATAAAAAGTATTCCGACGATATATCCAGCTAGCATACCATAAAGCGTGTAAGTAGTGAAAATTTTAGCTACATCTTTATCGAAACCTTGTGAAACTCCGTAATTAATGATGGTATCTCCGGCAATAACTTCTACGCCAACATATAAAAAGAAAGCAACTAGACCTAAGACAAGGTTAGGATAAGACCAAACACTATCTTTCACAGAGTCATTTTCTTGTTTTATTTCTTCGGCTTCTACTTCCGGTAAACTAGAAAACCAAACCCAAATGGCTAATGCGATCAGAATAACGGTCATAATGCCATATGGGGTAATCACCGTGTTAAGCTTTTCGTTGCCAACTAATCCATTAGAAAGAAACAAGCCACCAAAAATAAATTGGCTTAAAATCCCCGCCACTTTATTACAAATTCCCATGACAGAAATCCTTTTGGCCGCAGATTCACTGGGTCCTAAAATAGTCACATAGGGATTTGAGGCGGTTTGTAAAAGTGCTAAACCGGTTCCAATCACAAAAAGACCAAATAAAAACATCGGATAATTAGCCATTTTAGCGGCAGGAATAAATAAAAGCGTGCCTATAGCCATAGATAACAAGCCCAAGGACATTCCTCTTTTAAAACCTGTTTTCGCTAATACCCAAGAAGATGGGATCGCCATGACAAAATAGGAAATGAAAAAGGCAAAAGTGACTAATAAGGAATCAAAATTATTAAGTTGGAATGCGTCTTTAAAAAACGCAATCAAAACTGAATTGACCCAGGTAATAAAACCGAATACAAAAAAAAGTATCCCGATTATCATTAAAGGGCCATTCGAAGATTTAGAGTTAGTTGTCATACGTTTTTAATAAGAGTCGTTTAGTGCAAATATAGGTTTATTTGTTTTCCATTTACCTCTGGTGAAGTCAGGTATTTTTATGGAAGCAGAATTTTTAGCAATGGATTGCTCAGATAAAGGAGCGATGGCTGACCATGCCGCTGCATCATATACGTCGATAGGAGGAGCCACCTTATTTTTAATCGCTTCAATAAACCCTCTTAATACGAAATAATCAATTCCGCCATGGCCTGCATTTTCAGCATCAGCGAAATGAGTCTTCCAAAGCGGATGGTCATATTTTTCTAAATAGGGCTTTGCATCATCCCATCGATGGGCTTTTGAAGATATCCCTTCAATGTAAATGGATTTATTATCTTCCATCCATAATCCTTTAGTTCCTTGGACCCGAAAGCCTAAAGAATAGGGGCGAGGAGAGTTCGTATCATGCGTTATTAAGATAGTTTCTCCATTTACGCACTTAATCATCGTTTGAACAATGTCTCCACATTTAAAATTTACTTTTGCATTCGGGTGATCAGCACCACCTTTGTTTACAATATATTCATGAAGTCCCTGAGAAGGAGTGGCCATGGATGTCAAATAGGCAAATTGGTTTCCTCGGTTAATATTAAGCATCTCAGCCACCGGACCTAATCCATGAGTAGGATAAAGATCCCCATTACGGTCGATTGAATGTTGGGTTCTCCATTTCGCTTCTGAAAATCCTTTTTCCCCAAATTCAACACCTCCGCCATACGCCTGCGTCCCATTATTAAATTTAACTTCTCTAAGATCATGCTGATATCCACATTGAACATGGTTTAGCGAGCCAAACATGCCCTGTCGAACCATATTTAATGTGGCTAACACATCTCGACGATAACATACATTTTCTAGAATCATACAATGAGACCCCGTTTTTTCAAACATATTAACTAGATCCCATGACTCCTGTAATTTAACGGTTGCTGATACCTCAACGCCCGCATATTTACCTTGTTTCATTACTTCCAAGGCCATTGGCACATGCCATTCCCAAGGTGTGGCAATGACAATTCCGTCAATATCGGATCGCTTAGCTAAGTTTTCAAAGTCTTGCTCATTCTTACCATAGATTGCAGGAGAAGGCCTACCTTTATCTGCAATCATTTTATTTGCAATGGCAATGGCCTTTGGGTCTATGTCACATATAGCGACAATTTCCACATCTGTACGATACATGGCCATTTCCAAATGATTTTGTCCACGAAGTCCTACACCGATGAAACCTAAACGCACTTTTGTTTGTTCAGTTGGTAATCCTTTCAAAAATGTAGGAAAAAGTGCTGTAGAAGAGGAATAAATAAGGGAATTAGATAAAAATTTCCTTCGTTTCATTTAATTTTTTTTTGGTTTTAAGATATAGAATTGAAATTTAATTAAAATACTACATTAAATTTATAAGATTTTTTAAAATAATGATGTTACAAAAAGTTAGCGTTTTCAGAAAAGAACATTTTAATGCAGCCCATCGGTTACATAATCCCGATTGGTCAGCAGAAAAAAACAAGGAAGTATTTGGTTTGTGTAATAATGCCAACTACCATGGACATAATTATGAATTAATTATTCAAATTACTGGAACAATTAATCCTGAAACGGGTTATGTCATCGACATGAAGGATTTATCCACTTTAGCCCAAGAAGAAGTGGTTAAAAAGTTTGATCACAAAAATTTGAATTTAGATGTACCAGAGTTTGAAAATTTAAATCCATCAGCAGAAAACATAGCTGTGGTTATCTATCATAAATTAAGAGTAAAAATTGCCGCTGAGTTAGACTTAAAAATTAGATTATATGAAACAGAACGAAATTTCGTTGAATTCCCTGCTTATTGATTCCGATCGCTTCTTATTAACAGATGAAGAAATTGGTGATAATCATGTAGCTACCTCAATAGACACACCTATGAGGGAGGATGCATTTGATCTTTCTGATCTAGAAAAAATTAAAATTATCGAGGGGCATTTTAGAGAAATCATGCTCACTTTGGGACTTGATTTAACTGATGATTCTTTACGTGGCACTCCTAACCGAGTGGCTAAAATGTATATAGAGGAAATCTTTAGTGGTTTAAATCCTAAAAATGAGCCTAAAGTAGCCATGTTTGAAAATAAATATGGCTATAAAGAAATGTTGATTGAGAAAAATATCAGTTTCTACTCAAATTGTGAACATCATTTTGTCCCGATCGTAGGTAAAACACATATTGCGTATATTTCTTCAGGTAAAGTGATTGGACTTTCAAAATTAAATCGAATCGTTCAATATTATGCTAAGAGGCCACAAGTCCAAGAAAGGTTAACGATTCAAATTGCGAAGCATTTACAAAAAGTATTAGCTTCTGAAGATGTGGCCGTTTTTATTGACGCTAAACATCTATGCGTATCTTCAAGGGGAGTAAAAGATGATTCAACTTCCACGATTACCTCTTTTTACGGGGGTAAATTTCAAGAAGAAAATACCAAAAGAGAATTTTTAGGATCAATTCAATCGTAAGATGGGTAAATACGTTGTCGTAGGTGGAAGCCAAGGGATTGGTGATTCCATTATATCAAAATTAATTTCACAAGGCCATCAGGTTATTAATCTTTCCAGAAATCCTTGTGGTGTCCAAGGGGTAGAAAATATCCAATACGATGCTTTAGAAACCAATGAAGGTGTTTTAAGTACAATTTCAGGACCTATCGACGGACTCGTTTATTGTCCAGGAAGTATCAACTTAAAACCCTTTCATCGCTTAACGGCTGGAGATTTTGAAAAAGATTTTCATATTAATGTCTTAGGTACTATTCAAGTAATTCAAGGTTGTTTATCTGCCCTAAAAGCATCTTCAAATGCTTCCATCGTGCTTTTCAGCACTGTGGCGGTACAAACAGGAATGGGATTTCATGCTTCTATCGCGAGTTCTAAAGGAGCTATCGAAGGATTAACTAGATCTCTAGCAGCTGAATTTTCTAGCTTTAAAATAAGAGTGAATGCCATAGCGCCTAGTTTAACCCAAACTCCGTTAGCAAATGCCTTGTTAAATAGCGATGAAAAAATAGAAGCCGCAGGAAAAAGACATCCATTGGGTCGAGTGGGCCAACCATCCGACATTGCGAACATGGCTTTGTTTCTTTTAAATCCAGAAAATTCATGGATTACGGGTCAGATTTTAAAAGTAGATGGTGGAATGGGAGACCTAAGAGCTTAAACCTTGATCATTAAAGTGCTTTTGGTTCAAAGCTAGATTAACTTTATTCCATTCAATTTCTTTGACGAAAGTCTGTTTTCTAATTTGACAATTCGTTATTGGACAATGTGGGCAACATTCATCTAAACATGGATCTACGTGCACAAATATTTCAATGTCCGTGGGCATTACTTGGCCTATAGTCACCTCAAATTCATGAATTTCATCATGTACGCGGTTTAAATCCCAATACCGAGGAAGCGTCAAATGGCAATCAATATGCAAATCTCCTCCATATTGCTGAACCCTGAGGTTATGTAAATCAATCCATTCCTGCTTTTTATTGGAGACAATCCATTGGATAACCTTTTGAAATACTTCCGGGTTTGTTTCATCCATCAAAGCTGCAATGGCCTCACGAATTAAATTAAGGCCTTGCCAACACATCACACTAGCAAATATCAATGAGGCAACGGAGTCAATCCAAAATAAATTAGTCACATAGGTAATCACCAAAGCCACGACAACAAAAACTCCATTTAGTGCGTCTAGCTTAAGATGCTTGCCATCAGCCAAAATAGCAGGCGAATGGGAAGATTTTCCTTGGCTAACTAAATAATATCCGAGTATACCATTGATCGTAGCCGAACTTAAAGAAATAATTATACCTAAGTCTAAGCTTTTTAGTTCCGGCCGCGCATATAAATGTTGCCATGCGTGTAAAAAAATATACAATGCCGCCAACAATATTAAAACTCCTTCAAGACCCGATGCAAAAAATTCAACTTTCCCATGCCCATAAGGATGATTTAAATCACGAGGTAGCGATGCTAAATAAATAGAATAATAGGCAAATGCTGCTGCAACGACATTGACAATAGACTCAAGCGCATCGGTAAGCAAGGTAGTAGAACCACTGGCATAGTAGGCATAAAATTTAGCCCCCATGATGGCTAAACTGACTAAAAATGACAAAATGATTAAACGTTGCTTCATCTTTGATTAAAAAGTCTACAAAGATAGTATTTTTGCTGCATGGAAAATAAAGAGAATCCCTGGAAAACATTAAGCAATATAAACGTGTATGAAAACCCTTGGATTAAAGTTGAACATCATGAGGTGATAAACCCGAATGGTAACCCAGGCATTTACGGAAAAGTTTGTTTTAAAAACATCGCGGTATCTATTGTGGCTTTAGATCATGAGAATCATGTGTATTTAGTGGGCCAACATCGATACACGGTTGATGTTTATTCGTGGGAATTACCAGAAGGGGGTTGTTTAATTTCAGATGAAGAAGATCCATTGGAAGCAGCTAAGAGAGAACTGCTGGAGGAAACAGGCTTGCGAGCTAATCAGTGGACATTAATGGGTGAAATTTTCCTAAGCAATTCGGTCACCGATGAAAAAGCATATATGTATTTGGCCAAAGATTTAAGTCAAAACGAGTCGAATCCTGAGGATACCGAAAAACTAGAAATTAAAAAAATACCTTTAACGGAGGCTATAGAAATGGCACATAACGGCGAAATAAAAGATTGCCTAAGTGTTGTGAGCTTATTAAAGGTCCCACGATTTCATCAATTCTAACTCCGCATAATCAGTTAAATCATACTTGATCGGGACAATGCTCACAAAATTGTCTGAAAGGGCGTCTAGATCCGTGTTGTTATTCAAATCATCATTTTCTAAATTCCCATCCATCCAATAATACGATTGACCATAAGGATCTTTACGTTCCTCAAAAAACTCCCTATAAACAGCATTGGCTTGTTTGGCCACTTTAATTCCTTTTAATGGAACCTCAGATTTAGCAGGGAAATTCACATTTAAGGTCAATCCTTTGGGTAAACCATGAACTAAAACTTGTTGGCATATTTTGATAATATAATCGTGGCAATGACTAAAATCAGCATCGGCACCGAATTCACATAAAGAGAAACCGATAGCAGGAATTCCTTCCATGGCCGCCTCGATGGCCGCAGACATGGTACCCGAATATAAAACAGAAATAGAGGCATTTGAACCGTGATTGATTCCAGAAACGACTAAATCTATTTTCCTTCCTTTTAATATTTGATGCTTGCCAAATTTCACACAATCGGCAGGCGTACCTGAACATTTATAAGATAATATTTGAGGTCCAAAATCAGAGGTTTTACTCACACGAAGGGGGGAACCTAAGGTAATGGCATGACCCATTCCAGATTGATGAGTATCGGGAGCGACAACAACCACTTCTCCCATTTCAGACATGATTTCAACTAAAACACGTATTCCCTTTGAATAGATTGAATCATCATTGGCAATTAAAATAAGTGGCTTTTCTTGGCTCATAACTTTTATATTTGAATGCAATTTACAAATTTGCACGCATAATTTAGACGCATGAAGATTAGGAAAGCAATATTATCTGATATACCTGTTATTAAAGAAATAGCTGAAAAAGCTTGGAGGCCTACCTATGATCATATTTTGACTGAGCAACAAACGCAATACATGTTGGATTTAATGTACAATAGCCTAACATTAGAAAATCAAATTAAAGGTAATATTGCGTTTTTTATGGTTGACCTAGGCCAAGAAACCGTTGGTTATTTTGCAGTAGAAAATGTAAGCGACCAAAAGGTCAAACTACATAAACTCTATTTAGATCCGACGCAAAAGCAAAAAGGTTTGGGAAGAAAAATTATTCAATAGATCA
>CANKVC010000003.1 GCA_947486835.1 Cytophagaceae bacterium
GGTTCGGCTAACAGCAAATGGTATTCAAGATCCATGGGCTTATTGGGCACGTTGTTATTACTTTTTTTAATCATCCATTTAAAACATTTTTGGTATTTTTCTCGCCTGACAGATGATTTGACTGAAGCGCATACGCTATACAATGAAATGCAAATCGTTTTTGAAAGTCCTATTGTGGTGGTTATTTATGTGCTAGGTTGCATCTCTTTGGGTTATCACTTGTTGCACGGATTTCAAAGTGCATTTCAATCCCTAGGATGGAATCATCCTAAATATTCCCCCACCATAAAATGCATTGGAGCTATTTATGCAGTCGTTATTTCTGCCACATTTGCTTCCATGCCGATTGCATTTTATTTTCATTTGATTCATTAATATCAGCCGATAAGAAATTATGACAAAAATAGACGCCAAAATCCCTGTTGGAAATTTAGCCGAGAAATGGACCAAGTTCAAATCTAGTGTTCCGTTGGTCAACCCGTCCAACAAACGTAGCTTGGAAATCATTGTAGTAGGTTCCGGACTTGCCGGTGCATCAGCTGCCGCTTCTTTAGCTGAATTAGGATATAAAGTAAAAGTATTTTGCTTTCAAGATTCTCCTCGACGTGCACACTCAATCGCCGCACAAGGAGGTATCAATGCAGCCAAAAACTATCAAAACGACGGAGATTCTGTTTACCGACTATTTTACGACACCATCAAAGGGGGAGATTATAGAGCTCGCGAAGCCAATGTACATCGCTTAGCTGAGGTATCCGGAAGTATCATTGACCAATGTGTAGCTCAAGGTGTTCCCTTTGCACGTGAATACGGTGGATTACTTTCAAACCGTTCATTCGGTGGAACCCAAGTTCAAAGAACTTTTTATGCGGCGGGTCAAACGGGCCAACAATTACTATTAGGTGCATATTCAGCTTTGCAACGCCAAGTGGGCATGGGTAACGTGGAACTATTTACGCGACATGAAATGCTGGATGTCGTGACCATCGACGGAAAAGCCCGTGGCATTATCGCCCGTGATTCTGTCAGCGGAGCATTAGAAAGACATTTTGGACACGCCGTTTTACTATGTACCGGTGGATATGGCAACGTGTTTTATTTATCAACTAACGCCATGGGATCTAACGTGACCGCGGCATGGAAAGCACATAAAAAAGGTGCATTCTTTGCGAATCCTTGCTATACACAAATTCACCCTACTTGTATTCCTGTTTCTGGCGATCATCAGTCGAAGTTGACCCTAATGTCTGAGTCATTGCGTAATGATGGCCGTATTTGGGTTCCCAAAAAAGAAAACGATACCCGCAAGGCCAATGAAATACCGGAGGATGAAAGAGATTATTACTTAGAACGCCGCTATCCTGCGTTCGGTAACCTAGTACCACGTGACATTGCATCGAGAGCAGCAAAGGAACGTTGCGATGCGGGCTTTGGAGTAGGTTCATCTAAAATGGCTGTTTACTTAGATTATGCAGCAGCTATTATTCGTTATGGAAAAGGGGAAGCCAATAAACACAATATGCATAGCCCGACCGATGAAGAAATTCAATCCATGGGAAAAGCGGTTGTGAAAGAAAAATACGGCAACCTTTTTGATATGTACAAGCAGATCACTGGAGAAGATCCATATGAAGTTCCGATGCGTATTTATCCAGCCGTTCACTACACCATGGGTGGACTTTGGGTCGATTATAATTTAATGACAACGGTTCCAGGTTTATACGCCTTAGGAGAAGCTAATTTCTCGGATCATGGCGCTAACCGTTTAGGTGCTTCGGCATTGATGCAAGGTTTAGCGGATGGTTATTTCGTGATACCATATACGATTGGTGCTTATTTAGCTGCTGAGATTCGTACGCCGTCTATGTCGACGGATTCTGAAGATTTTGTAAACGCTGAAAAAGCTGTTCGTGATCGTTTAGAGACCCTGATGAACATCAAAGGTTCAAAGCCTGTAGATTATTTCCACAAGCGTTTAGGTAAAATTATGTGGGATGAATGTGGAATGGCCAGAAGCGAGAAGGGCTTAAAAGCGTCCATTAAAGAAATCCAAGCCCTTCAAAAGGAATTTTGGTCTGATGTTAAAATCCCTGGTGAAATAGATAATTTAAACCCAGAATTAGAAAAAGCGGGCCGCGTGGCCGACTTCCTTGAATTAGGGGAATTAATGTGTATTGACGCCTTGGACAGAAATGAAAGTTGTGGTGGCCACTTCCGAACTGAATTCCAAACGGAAGATGGAGAAGCATTACGTGATGACGAAAAATACGCCTACGTAGCCGCTTGGGAATACGAAAAACAATCCATTTTCAAACTTCACAAAGAAGAATTGAAATACGAAAATATCAAAATTGCTCAAAGATCTTATAAATAAATCGATACAATGGAAGGACATTTAAACCTGACACTCAAAATTTGGAGACAAAAAAATACCCAAACGGCTGGTAAATTCGAAACCTACCAGGTAAGTGGTATTTCAACCGATATGTCATTTTTGGAAATGATTGACGTGTTAAACAACCGTTTGATCGAAGAAGGAGATGATCCGGTGGCTTTTGATCATGATTGCCGCGAAGGTATTTGTGGTATGTGTTCCATGTATATCAATGGTCGGCCACATGGACCTAATCGCGGAGTGACCACATGTCAGTTGCACATGCGATCATTTAAAGATGGAGAAACAATCACCGTGGAGCCTTGGAGAGCGAGTGCTTTTCCAGTGATTAAGGATTTGGTTGTTAACAGATCCGCATTTGACCGAATCATTGCCGCTGGCGGTTTTATCTCGGTGAATACGGGGAATGCGCAAGATGCGAATAACCTACCGATTAATAAAGATAATGCGGATGATGCTTTTGCCGCAGCAGCTTGTATTGGTTGTGGAGCTTGCGTAGCCGCCTGCAAAAATGCTTCTGCGATGTTGTTTACATCAGCTAAAATATCTCAATTAGCCTTATTACCTCAAGGACAAATTGAGGCCGCCACACGTGCGCAAGCCATGGTGGCCCAAATGGATGAAGAGGGTTTTGGTGCATGCTCAAATACCGGTGCATGTGAAGCAGAATGTCCAAAAGGCATTTCAATCGAAAATATAGCTCGAATGAACCGCGAATATTTCTCGGCAACTTTCAGCTCAAAATAATATTCACCTAATGGCCCCTGAAACTTATTTCGGGGGCTTTTTACGCCCTTGTTTCTAGAACCCAATCACTCGAAATCGACTCAAAAAGCTAGCTCATCTGGCTGGATTGAGGTGATCTGTGGCTCCATGTTTTCGGGTAAAACCGAAGAACTGATTCGAAGACTTAGGCGAGCAAAAATAGCCCAATTGCAAGTGGAGATTTTCAAACCTGCATCAGATACCCGTTATCATGATGAAGATATTGTTTCCCACAATCAAAATACCATCCGGTCCACCCCCGTGCATAGTGCGGTGGAAATTCTATTGCTGGCTGGAGATTGCGATGTGATAGGTTTGGATGAAGCACAATTTTTCGACCATAGCATTGTAGATGTTTGTAATACATTGGCTAACCAAGGAAAAAGAGTCATCGTAGCTGGTTTGGATATGGATTTTAAAGGTCTGCCTTTTGGTCCCATGCCGGATTTAATGGCCATTGCCGAATACGTAACAAAAGTCCATGCCGTATGTGTTTCCTGCGGTGGAGTTGCCCAATATTCATTTCGAACGGCAGCGAATCAAGATACGGTGATGTTAGGGGAATCCGACACCTATGAAGCTCGTTGCCGTGCCTGCTTCCCTCTACAATCCTAAATTATGCCCAAAGATCCGTCCTTTAAAAAAGTATTTCAAAAAATAATAGCTAAAAAACCAAAGGACTTAGATAAGCAATTTGGGGAAGCTCATGAGGAAGTTTTTGAACAAATGGATTGCTTGACCTGTGGAAATTGTTGCAAGACAACCAGCCCCATGTGGAATGAAACAGATATTCAGCGAGTAGCCCATTTGTTTAAAATGAAGGTTTCCGCTTTTTTAGATACCTATCTCGTTCAAGACTCCGACGGGGATTGGGTATATCCTGCGGCGCCTTGCCCTTTTTTAACGGCCGAAGATAATACATGTCAGATCTATGATCATCGACCGAAAGCATGTAAGGAATACCCGCATACGAATCGAAAAAATATGATGGGGATCATGCAACTAACGGCCAAAAACGTCCTTATCTGCCCTGCCGTAGGCCAAATAATGGAAAAATTAGAACAAGTTTACCTGAGCTCAAAATAGAATTTGAAAATCACGTCAAAATTGAGGAAATTCGTATATTCATAAAAATTAGAATTCAATGCCAGCAACTGAATACCTTGGAATCGATGTCGGTGGAACCGGAGTTAAAATGGGAATTGTACATGCCGACACGGGCCAAATAAACAATTTTCAAAGTTACGATACCGCTACATGGCGCGAATCAAACCATTTTTTAGATCGATTAGCGGATGCGATTGCTTTGCATTTGTACCAGCATAAAAATGTTCAAAAGGTGGGAATAGGCCTTCCTGGAATTTTAACAAAAGACAGAAGAACCTTAATTGAAATTACGGCCATCCCTGAAATTGACGGATCTCCCATGATTGATATGTTGGAAAAACGTTTTCCAGAACATACTTTTTTCATGGAAAATGATGCCAATGCGGCGGCTTTAGGTGAATTTTATTTCTCTCCGGAAAAATCAAACATGCCTGAAGACTTTGTATTCATTACACTGGGTACTGGCGTGGGCGGTGCAGCGGTCATCGACCGCAAAATATTTTTAGGAGGAGATGGAAATGCCATGGAACCAGGACATGTGCCTTCCAAAAATGGCAAAGTATTGGAAAGAAATGTAGGCAAGAAAGAATTACTTCAAATGGCCAACCGAATGAGAGCTGAATATACAGGGGAAACAAGTTTACCAAGCGATGGAACTATCTCAACTACAGCGCTAGTCGTTGCTGCAGAGGAAGGTGATGCATTAGCTCAAGCCATATGGGATGAAGTAGGAACTCTTTTAGGGGATATGCTCGTGTCACTGATTCGGATTTTAGATATTAAAAATATATTTATTGGCGGTGGATTATCGGCTTCCTATGATTTTATTGTTCCAAGCATGGAAAAACAATTAAACTATTGGCTTACCCCAGCCTACCTAGAAAAATTGACCATAAAAAAAGCATTATTAGGAAATGATGCGGGATTATTAGGTGCGGCATCCTTGTGTTTTTAAGAATAAATAGGCGTAAAATTCATTATTTCAATAATTTAAACACCCAGAATTCTATTATTTATATATAATATTTATAAAATCATATTTAGAATAAAAATTGTTTGATAATCCAATTTAAAATTCTAATATTTGCATCGTTTTTCAACCCCAAAATTTTTAATAAAATGTCAGATATTGCAGAAAAAGTAAAAAGCATCATCGTAGAGAAATTAGGTGTAGAAGCATCAGAGGTTACTCCTGAGGCATCCTTCACAAATGATTTAGGAGCTGACTCCTTAGATACGGTTGAATTGATCATGGAATTTGAAAAAGAATTTAGTGTATCGATTCCAGATGACCAAGCTGAAAATATCCAAACAGTAGGTCAAGCAATTGCCTATTTGGAAAACGCGAAGTAATCGAATCAAGATAATTAAATATGTCAATTAGTACTAGGCAATGAATGAGGGATTTATCCTACATGATTTCTAGGACTAATTGACTTTTTTTTTGAACGATTAAAGAAAAAATCACATGGAATTAAAACGAGTTGTAGTCACAGGGCTAGGCGCCCTTACTCCCATTGGAAATACCGTTGGCGACTTTTGGGATGGTTTATCTACAGGAAAAAATGGTTGTGGTCCCATAACAAAATTTGACGCCGAAAAATTTAGAACTCGTTTTGCGTGTGAATTAAAAGATTTTAAGGTTGAAGACTTTATCAATCCCAAAGAGGCCCGCAAAATGGATCCTTTTACTCAATATGCAGTGGTAGCATCGGATGAGGCCATTGCTGATGCGGGATTTGACATGGAGACTTTGAACAAAAATAAGGTAGGCGTAATTTGGGGTTCTGGAATAGGTGGATTAAAGACCTTTGAGGACGAAATGATTTATTTTGGCCAGGGAGATGGAACACCTAAAATCAATCCCTTTTTTATTCCTAAAATGATTGCTGATTCAAGTTCAGGACAAATTTCCATTCGTAATGGATTTAGAGGTCCTAATTACGTGACTGTTTCAGCATGCTCATCCGCAAACAATGCGATCATTGACGCATTCAATTATATTCGAACAGGTAGAATTCATGTATGTGTGACAGGTGGTTCAGAGGCGCCGGTGACTATTGCATCGGTCGGTGGTTTCACAGCGATGCACGCAATGTCAACTCGGAACGACGATCCTGCTACTGCATGTCGGCCCTATGACGTAGACCGTGATGGTTTTATTGTTGGTGAAGGTGCGGGGGCTTTAATTTTAGAAGAATATGAACATGCAAAAGCAAGAGGTGCCAAAATATACGCAGAATTAATTGGCGGCGGTTTCTCTTCTGATGCGCATCACATCACTGCTCCACATCCAGAAGGTTATGGTGCATTATTGTCCATGCTAGACGCTTTGGAAGATGCGGGTATTAAACCAGAAGAAGTCGACTATATCAACACGCACGGAACATCAACCCCGATTGGAGATCCTCAAGAGATTAAAGCCATTGTCGATTGTTTTGGCGAACATGCCTATAAAATGTCTATCTCGTCAACCAAATCCATGACAGGTCATTTGTTGGGCGGCGCAGGCGCCGTGGAAGCCGTGGCATCTGTGTTAGCGATCCAACATCAATTTGTCCCTCCTACCATCAATATATTCAACCGAGACCCTGAAATAGACCAGCGAATTGATTTGACAGAAAACGTAGGGAAGTCTAGAAAAATTGATATCGCTTTAAGTAATGGATTTGGATTTGGAGGCCATAACGCAACAGTCATATTTAGAAAATTATAATTTATGCCCCTAAAAACTCTTTTAAGTTGGATTAACCCAAATACCATAGACCTAAGAGAGAAATTTCTAAAAAAATCAGTGACGCATTTAATAGGCTCAACACCTAATAATTTAAATTTATACCGATTAGCATTTTTACACGCCTCGGCATCCAAAGATAGCGTCGCTAAAACATACAAAGAGTCCAACGAAAGGCTCGAATTCTTAGGCGACTCCGTATTAGGAATGATAACGGCAGCCTATTTATTTAAAAAATTTCCATTTAAAGACGAAGGATTTTTAACAGAAATTAGGTCAAGAATGGTCAGCAGAGAATCACTCAATGTGCTCGGCCGCAAATTAGGACTTGACGAAGTCATCGAATACGAAAATCAGAAAAAAACAATTTTGTCTCGCTCCAGTATGTATGGAGATGCGCTCGAGGCGTTTATTGGTGCCGTCTACTTAGACAAAGGCTTTGCCTTCACACAAAATTTCATCATTAGTAAGATATTGACGCAATATTTTGATTTAGAAATTGTCGTTCAGAACAACCCCAATTTCAAATCATTGCTCATCGAGTGGGCACAAAAAGAGGGCAAGAAAGCCCAATTCACTCTGGAAGAGGAAGGTTTGCACCACAATAAAGAATTTACCGCTTTCGTTCTTCTAGATGGAGAAAAAATCTCTGAAGGAAAAGGATATTCAAAAAAGAAAGCCGAACAAACTGCAGCGATGAAAGCTTGTGAAGAGTTGGGCATTAAATAAACTCCCATGAAAACACCTAGTTTATTTGCACACTATTGGTCCGAAAATGAAACATTGACCACTTTCCAAGAGGTGATGAATTGGGATATTAATCCCATCATCATTGAAATTATTCAAACCGAAATTACGCATCAACTCAATTCAGAATTCATCCAACATACTTTTCCTAACTTCAATTGGGAATCCAATAGGTTTACAGAAAAATGGGGTTCAGCCATGCAAAGCCTGTTGATCAATGTAACCCTTCCTGAAAAAATTTGGCTGGATTGGATTCAAGATTTAACAAACAAGACCATTGGGACAACAGACGAGGCTAAACCAGCTTCATTAGAAGAAGTCTACCCGTCTTTCGACGAATTGTTAAATGCTGAAGTGTATTATAGCTCACCAGCTGATTCATTAGAGGACATGAAAGAGGATGACGAGGTGATAGATGAGGTTATTGAGATTAAGGAGGAAGTCATAATCAATATCGAAGAAGAAGAAGAAGAAGAAGAAGAAGAAGAAGAAGAAGAAGATAAGGATGAAGAGGAAGATGAGGAAAGTGATTTAAGGATAGATCAAGAATTAACTAGCAGTAATGACAATGAATCTATCGAGATAGATTCCATCTTATTCGCTGAAGCTATCGAGGATAATGTGGATGAGAAAGATCAAGAATTTGTCCAAGAAAATATCGACATTGAATTTTCGGTATTAAATTTAGAAATTGGCTCCAAAGCCCCTTCAGAGAAAAAAATATTGGATATATTGGGTGATTCTCCTGAAGAAAAGGTTTTTGAGACGCTCCAAGCTAATCAAGACAATTCCCTAAAAGATCGAATTCATACCGAAATGACTTCGTCCTTAGCCGAAACCCTACCCCTTTTTCAAAAGATTAATTTCATTCAAAATTTATTTGAAGGAGATTCAACATACTTGGATCAAGTCATTCAATTCATAGATCATGAGGCGAATAAATCCACCGATTGGAAATCAATTTTACAAACAAAATATGCTGCATTCCAACGAGTCGACAATCAAGAATTATGGAATGAACTCTATGAACTCATCGAAAGGAAATTCAGTTAAGTGATCTAAATGATCAGTTTTTGACCAAAGTTTCAGGAATAAACGAAGTAGTTTCATCTAAAAATGAAACTACTTTTTGTTTTAATTTTATTACTAGCTTTTAAATCCACTACAGCCCAGCAGTCAGATATGGTTGCCGATGAGGAAAAGCAATCCAATTTTAATTATTTCCTACAAAATCCGCTTCAAATTAACCAAGTAACTGCGGATGAGCTTTCGGCTTTAGGAATTCTTACTTCTACCCAAATAGGAAACTTTATAGCACATAGGACTCAGATTCATCACTTTGAATCCATCTACGAACTTCAAACAATTCATGGTTGGGACCTAGCCCTATTAAAAAAGATAAAACCATTTTTACGTTGTGATAAAATAAATAAAAAATGGTATGAATTTTTGGAGTCGAAACACCAAATAGTCATCCGAAACGAAAAAACCTTAGAAGAAAAAAAAGGATTTAGCCCTAAAGATTCCAGAAGTAAAACGAGGTATTTGGGTAATTCCTGGGGCCAATTAGCTCGATATCGAGGCCAATTAAACAATAACTTACGCGTAGGTGCTTTAATCCAAAAGGATGCAGGAGAGGTAAATTACCTTGATTTTAAAAGCATTTTTATCGAAATAAAGCCAAACCGTTGGGTCGATAAAATAATCATTGGAGATTTCATCAATCAATGGGGTCAAGGCCTAGTCCAATCAGGTGGTTTTTCATTAGGCAAAAGTTTTGAAAGCATCAAAGCCACACAAAAATTTCACTTGGGCGCTATTCCATATACATCTAGCGGAGAATCCTCTTTCTATCGAGGATTAAATGTCCAATTTCATGTGAATTCATTTAATTTTCAAGCCTATAGTTCGATTAGAAATTTGGACGCTAGCCTGAGTTCGGATAGCACTACAAATTCTAAAAAAATCAATTCATGGATTGAGGACGGATACCACAGAACATCCAGCGAATTATCTCATCATTCAAATGTTCAAGAAACCGCTTGGGGTGGAAGTATGCAATGGACTCACAAACCCACCCATTTGGCTATTCAATTTAATCTAGCCCATACACTATTTTCTTTAGAAAAATCAAAATCACTTTTGGCCTACAAGATGAATTCCTGGTCCGGAAACCAAGTTGAAAATTATTCCATTAGCTTTCAAGCCCCCTTTCATAATATTCATTTCACAGGCGAATTTGCCTGGATGCCTGAAAATCATTTTTCCCTAATTCAAGGCGGAGCCTTTGCCGTTTCTAAAAAAACAGATTTGTCCTACTTATGCAGATATTATGCAAAATCCTATTTCAGCCCTAAAGCCAAAGGAATTGGAGAAAGTGCAGAAACAAATAATGAAATGGGTTTATTTGTTGGGAATCAAATCACTTTTAACAAAAGAAATAAACTATCTAACTACCTCGATATCTTTAAGTTCCCAGGATTAAAATATGAAGTATCCCAACCCAATTCTTGGGGATGGGAAATGCTGAGCCGATACCAATGGGAAAAAAGAGGAAAATATACGTTTTTTGGCCAACTAAAATGGACGTCTAAACAAAATGATATTTCCCGGATTAACAAGGAACTTTCTCGAAATCATTTAATACAAACGAGCTTAGATTTACATCAGTTTAAGACCAAGAAATTGGATTTCCATACGCGCATTATGACATGCTTATTGATAGGTGCAAACACAAACGAAACAGGTTTACTCGTCTTACAAGATGTTAAATACCAAATACGGTCGCTGGGGATTCAAGCAAGGATAGGGTTTATTCGTTCATCCTCCTATGATTCAAGACTATATGCGTATGAAGTGGGTGTACCGCTATCATTTTCACTCCCCGCCTATTATGGACATGGTTTCAGAAATTGCCTCGTACTGGATTATAAATGGACAAAAAATTCCATATTTTCCCTAAAAATAGGAAGGACAAACTATATGGATCGGGATGAAATTGGCTCAGGACTAGAGCTAATCAGCGGCTCACACAAAACGGATGTGACTTTTCAGTGCCAACTAATCATTTAGGTCAATAAATATTCACTTCGGTTTCAAGGGAAATGCCAAATTTTTCAAAGACCGAAGCTTTGATTTTTTCAGCTATTACCAAGATTTGGATTCCAGTGGCATGCCCATAATTAACCAAAACCAAGGCTTGATTTACATGCACCCCCGCATCTCCGTCTCGAAAACCTTTCCAACCCGCTTGCTCAATGAACCAGCCAGCAGGAAATTTTATGTCCGTACTCGCCTCAACAGGATAATTAGGTATCCCAGGAAAAGAACTTATTAAACGATCAGCTTCTTCAGAGGTTACTGTTGGATTCTTAAAAAAACTTCCAGAATTTCCAATCTCTTTAGGGTCTGGCAATTTACTTTTTCTAATTTCAATCACCACGTTAGATATATCGCTAATCGTAGGATTACTTATTCCTTTTGCATTTAAAACAGTTTGAATGGCCCCGTATGAAGTTTTAATATTCGGCTTTTTACTTAATTTAAAACAGACGGTTGAGATCAAGTATTTACCCTTTCCTTCATGCTTAAAATAACTTTCCCGATAGCCAAATTGGCATTGATTTTTTTCAAATCGTTCCACAACTAAAGTTCCCAAATTCAAAGCCTCTAGATGATCAAATGTATCTTTAATTTCAACCCCATAAGCACCTATGTTTTGCATAGGGGCAGCGCCAACAGTCCCTGGAATAAGTGCTAGGTTCTCGATGCCGGACCATTGATGTTGCACTGCATAGCTAACCAAGTCATCCCAAGATTCCCCCGCACCACTTCGTAAAATGACGTGATCTTCATCTTCCTGTATAACTTCAAAACCTTTGATTTCATTTTTGACAACCAGCGCATCAATATCTTGTGTACATAAAATATTACTTCCTCCTCCTAAAAATAGATGGGGAACATGTGCGTATTGGCCTGCTTTTAGTAAAGCCACATAAGATTCCAAACTCGAAATGATCGTAAAATATTGAGCCTTGACTTCAATCCCAAAGGTATTGTATTCTTTTAAAGAATAGTTTTCAAACACCTGTGGAACTGAATTGGATTTAGGCATTTTAAATTAATTTGGTCGATAAAAATTCTTGCAATTCAGGAACAGTATTCGACATCATATTGGTAGAATTTCCCTCCCACATCTTTTTTCCATCCTTCAAAAACATAATGTATTGCCCCATTCGCATCACAGAATTCATATCATGAGAAATCACGATGGTCGTAATTCCATATTCAACCGTTATTTCCTGTATTAAAAGGTCAATTTTAACAGCCGTCAAAGGGTCTAATCCAGAGTTAGGTTCATCGCAAAAAAGATATTTAGGATTCATCACAATAGCTCTTGCGATACCCACCCGCTTTTTCATTCCTCCTGAAATTTCAGAGGGCATTTGGTTCGCAGCAGCCTCTAATCCTACCCTTTTTAAACATAACATGGCCTGCTCTGTTTTTTCTTCTAAACCTTGCGAAGTCAGTGTATCTAAAGGAAATCGAACGTTTTCCAACACCGTTTTTGAATCGAAAAGAGCTCCACCTTGAAAAAGAACTCCCATCTCCCTCCGAATGGCCTTAACAGTTTCCGGATCTGCATTCACAAAGTCTCTTCCATCATAAAGTACTTTGCCTTTCTCGGGTGACAAAATCCCAATCATACATTTCAATAAAACACTTTTTCCAGTACCGCTACCTCCGATCACCATGTTCGTCATTCCTTGTTTGAATACACCACTTACGCCATCAAGAATGACCCTTCCCTCAAATTCCTTGTGTATACCTTTAATTTCAATCATGCTCAAAATTAGGTATATTTTATCAAAAATAAACACAAATCACCTTGACTAATTAGATGGAGTGATTCAAAAAAATGTGTAAATTGGTTTATTATATTTGCTCAACTCATTAAACCCAATCACTATGTTTTTAATTATTGTCGGAATCGTCCTTTATTTAGCAGGACAAGGTATTGGTAGCCCCAATCTCGTATTTTCAAAATATAGCCCAACATTCAAAATTGTCGGTATTGTATTTGCCCTCATTGGCATATTAACCTCTGCTGTTAAGCAAATAGATGCTGGAGAAGTAGGGGTACAAAGTGTTTTCGGTAAGGTGGTTCCAGAAACCTTATCAAGTGGATTGAATTTTGTGAACCCCATTGCCAACGTGTATATTTTCGACGCAAAAACTCAAAATTATACGATGTCCGCAGTCCATGATGAAGGAGATAAATCTGGTGATGATGCCATTCGCGTACTTACAGCAGACGGTTTAGAAGTAGTGGTAGACTTAACGGTATTGTTTAGAATTTTACCTTCTGAAGCACCCAAAATTTTAAAGGAAATAGGTGAAGATTATAAAAATAAAGTGGTTCGCCCCATTACCAGAACCATGATCCGTGATAATGCCGTTTATTATGACGCTGTGGCATTGTATTCTTTAAAAAGGAATGAATTCCAAACCAGGATTTACAATGATATTGAGAAAAATTTCAAGAAACGTGGTTTAGTCTTAGAACAACTATTGATCCGAAATATCAATCTACCCAATTCAGTAAAACAAACGATTGAATCTAAAATTAACGCGGAACAAGATGCTCAAAAAATGCAATTTGTCCTTCAAAAGGAAAAGCAAGAAGCGGAAAGAAAACGAGTGGAAGCACAAGGAATTGCCGATTATCAAAAAATATTATCTACCGGTTTGAGCGATAAACAATTGCAATACGAATCGATTATAGCTCAAAAAGAACTAGCTAAATCTCCTAATGCGAAAGTAATTATCATGGGAAGTGGTAAAGGAACGCCTATTATTTTAGGAAACAATTAACATGAATGAGTGAAACCATTCAAAATTTTATTGATAGATCTAATAAAAAGGCCGAAGAAAATATCCTTCGGCCTTTTTTATTTTTGTAATTCTTATTTGCTTAAAATCGAATGCCCCATCTTATCCCGCTTCGTCTCCAAGTACTTTTCATTGTGCTTGTTGGGCGCAATCTCAATCGGAATCGAGTCCACTATTTCAAGGCCATAGCCTAATAGACCTGCACGCTTCTTAGGATTATTCGAAATCAACCTAATTTTATGTGCACCCAAATCACGTAAGATTTGAGCCCCTACTCCATAATCGCGCTCGTCCATGGAAAAACCTAACTCCAGATTCGCCTCAACTGTATCGCGACCTAACTCTTGTAATTTATAAGCCTTTAATTTGTTTAACAATCCGATACCACGACCCTCTTGGAACATATATAAAATAACTCCTTTCCCTTCTTTTTCGACCATTCCCATGGCGGCGTGCAACTGATCACCACAATCACAACGGCAACTACCAAAAATATCTCCGGTCACACAAGAACTATGGACACGCACCATCACCGGCTCATTTACCTCCCATTCCCCTTTAACTAAAGCCAAATGAGTATCTCCCGTATTTTTTTGTTTGAAGGCTATCAATTCAAATTGCCCCCATTCAGTTGGCATATCCACACCAATCTCGCGAGTAATCAACGATTCCGTATTTAGCCTATATTCAATTAAATCTTTGATGGTGACTAATTTGAGATCGAATTTATCAGCTATCTTTCTCAGATCTGGCAAACGAGCCATACTTCCATTATCATTTAATACTTCAATCAAAACTCCTGAAGGTTGAAATCCAGCTAACTTAGCAAAATCCATCGAAGCCTCCGTATGACCAGTCCGCCTTAAAACTCCTTCAGATTTACTCTTCAAAGGGAATATATGACCAGGTCGGCCCAAATCAGTTGGCTTAGTATTGAAATCCACTAATGCTTTTATGGTTTTTGAACGATCGCCCGCAGAAATTCCAGTCGTACAACCATTACCTAATAAGTCAACCGACACGGTAAATGGTGTTTCATGCGATGTCGTATTTTGATCAACCATCATCTCCAATCCCAACGCTAAACAACGCTCCTCTGTTAAAGAAACGCACATAAGACCCCTAGCCTCTTTTATCATAAAATTGACCAACTCAGGAGTAATTGCCTCTGAAGCACATATCATATCACCCTCATTCTCACGATCTTCATCATCGGCAACAATAATAATTTTACCCAATTTAATATCCTGAATGGCGTCTTCAATACGGTCCAATCGAATAGGTAATTCCTTCATATATCAATCAATAATTTAACGAAAACACAAAGGTACGCAGATTTAGTTCCTATTTTACCTAAATTGCAACATAAATAACATGAAATTTATGTCGATTGAAGTCCTACATCTAAGTAAATCTTTTGGCCAATCTGTGGCCATCAGTGACCTAAGTTTTGACTTAAAAATCAGCCAAATAACGGGATTTTTAGGTCCCAATGGGGCTGGAAAATCAACCACCTTAAAGATACTGATGGGGCTAGAAATTCCAAGTAGCGGGGAAGCCAGAATTTTGGGAATGGATGTGCAAAAACAAGAGATAAAAATCAAAAAGCAAATCGGGTATTTGGCAGAAAATAACCCATTATATCCCGAAATGTATATCAAAGAGTTTTTAACCTTTATTGGCAAAATTCATGGCATAAGTTCGACTGAATTAAATAAAAGAATTACAGAGGTCATCGAGTTAGTTGGTCTAGAAAGAGAACAAAAAAAGAAAATAAAAGAAATCTCGAAGGGGTACCAACAACGAGTTGGCATCGCTCAGGCCATCCTGCATGATCCCAAAATATTAATTCTAGATGAGCCTACCAGTGGCTTAGACCCCAATCAAATGGATGAGATTAGGTCTTTAATTGTCGCATTAAAAAAAGATAAGACGATTTTATTTTCAAGTCATTTGCTAGGGGAAGTCAATGCCATCTGTGACCATGTTCTATTAATCGACAAAGGGCAATTGAAAGCTAATTGCAGCATAGAAGAAGCAAAAAAATACCCCGGAGGGCTTGAAGCTTTCTTTAAGGATAAAACTAATTAATTAGTTCAAAATCATCAGCATCTAAATACGTAGGGAATTTTTCTCTAAATTCAATCAAGTCAGATTTTGAAATGGAATGAGTTTGTATCGCATCTTCGTTAGACAAATTCAACAAATCATTCCCTAAATACGAAATAAGAGCCGAATCACCCTGGTATTGAATTTCGTTTCCATCTTGGCCTATTCGATTCACTCCGACCACATAAGCTAAGTTTTCAATAGCACGTGCCCGTAACAATGTATTCCAGGCATGTGAACGAACGGCGGGCCAATTGGCCACATAAATCGCTAAGTCATAAGCCAAGTCGACGTTACGGGACCACACGGGAAAGCGTAAATCGTAACAAACAAAAGCCGCGATATTCCAATTTTTATAAGAAATAATCTCCCTTTTATTTCCAGCTGTATAAAACTGATCTTCTCCTCCCATCCTAAATAGATGTTTTTTATCATAGCTGAATTTTTCACCATTGGGTGTAAAAGCCACAAATCGGTTGAAAAATTGATTGTTTTCTTTGCATTTAATGCTCCCAACGACTAAAGCATTTAGTCGATTAGCCATCAATTTAATCCATTGGATGACCGGGCCACGACCTATTTCAGCTCCTTTATCATTCATGCTAAATCCCGTGCTGAACATTTCAGGTAGGACCACCACATCGGTTTGATTGGCTAAATACTGAAGTTTTTCCTCTAATAAGGCGCAATTTGCTAGAGGATCTTCCCAGGCAATTTCGAATTGAACTAAACTTACCCTCAAAGGATTATTGGGGCCGGACATGTACTGATGGATTATTTTGCTTTGGCAATATAGGAATAATATATTTTCAACTTAGCTTTCAGTGCATTAAGAGGAATAAATCGCACACTCTCGCTCGATATTTTAGCATTTCCTGAAGCATCCGCTGAAATGGCAGGAGTCAATAAAAAACCTAAATTAGCTTTGTTGCCAGTCAATAATGCTTGCATAATCGTCGTAACATTAAAAGAATATGTATTGGTAAACGAATTATAAGTAGCCGTTTGAACTCCTGCAGCACCTTCGGCTACAAAGTATTTAAGTCCGTAGGTATTTCTCAAAGGTCTACTAGAACCATCCGATTCAATTAAGGATAATTGGCCTATCGTCTGACCCAAATCTAAATTATCCGCACCTTGGAAAACTAATTCTGCCT
Organism: Cytophagaceae bacterium; assembly: GCA_947486835.1. Taxonomy (GTDB): domain Bacteria; phylum Bacteroidota; class Bacteroidia; order Cytophagales; family Spirosomataceae; genus Aquirufa. Next base: position 16,907 of record CANKVC010000003.1, read on the forward strand.
TATTAACCGCTATGTCATTGTTTCCTTTCAACTTAGTCAAATATGGCAAATCGATTTTAGTTACAATGCCAGTTCCCGATTGAACGTAAGTAGTGTTATTCGTTTTGAGTGAAGATATTTTATCCCCAGACTTGACTAAATTAGCTAATAACCCTACTTTTTTAGACTTAATCTGGTTGAAACGCGCATTGAACTCAGGCGTATACGTATTCGATAAACTGAAATAATAGTTTAGAAAATACTTTAAAGTATCTCCTGGGTTATGCCAATGCAAAGTCATTTTGGAATAAGCAGGAGAGAAGTTTAATAAAGCGGCTTTCTTTGTTTCTGCTGTCTGAATATAAAAACCTTTAAAAAAATCTCTAAATGAAGACCCGCCACCAGAAATAGCTTTATCCTTATACTTGGATATCAATTCCTTGCCTAAAGCCAATCCCATATGAAATTTCAATGTATCATATTGAACTGAATCACCATTGACCGATTTAGCATAAAGTGGCTTAGGAGTAAAGGTATGAGTCTTTAACAACTCCGGAAAATAAGCAACGGTAGAATTAGTAAAATAATTTATACTTCTACTTAAACTATCCTTCAAACGATAAACATTTATACTCTGTGGTTGAGTTAAATCACCCTGAAAATTAGTATAAACCAAAGACATTTTCAATGAATCCAAAATAGAATTCTCTTTGGAATTCAACGTGTCTGCATTAGCTATCTGTGCGAAAACATCAGATGTCACATAACCCAGTTCAGGATGAAAATAAGAACCCAATAACAAGGAATTATTAGCCCCAGTGTAAATGGAATCAATCAAAACCGTGGATGAATTAACGGTTAATGTATCCGTGTAATTTAATCCCACTTCCACACTAAAAAGGTCAGAACCTATTTCTTTGGGATCATCACATGAGGACAAGAAAAGGGAAATAATTACCAACCATTTAAGCGCCGGCCATCTCAATGTAAGCTTTTTCGAAGAAATCGAGGTCATTTTCGGCAATATTTTGGTGGGTTTTTTGTTTATGTTCATCAATAATTGATTGAATGCGGGTGTTATCCACATTTTCTAAGGATACTACTTTATCGGCAAATTCCGCACCTATTTTAATAAATGCATGATAATCAGAAGTAGCTAAGCTACCCAAATGTACTTCATCTAAATCTCCAATTTTAACTTTTTCCAACAAATCGTCATTTGAAAACGTAAAATCAAAGGCGGAATTGTGTGGAGAAAAAATAGTTTTGGAATCTTTATAAATAGGGTGATTTCGGTAATGCGTGGAAATATACAAAGGCACTAAACTTGACATCCAATCGTTGCAATGAATGACATCTGGCGCCCAGCCTAATTTAATAACAGTCTCTAAAGCTCCTTTACAGAAAAATATAGCCCGTTCATGATTGTCAGGATAAAAATCACCCTCTTTATCATTTAAAACATATTTTCTTTGATAATAATCCTCATTATCGATAAAGTACACTTGCAATTTAGCCGCCGGAATACTGGCAACTTTTATGGTTAAGGGTTTCTCCTCATCGCCCATCGGAATCGTAATTCCGGAGAGTCGGACTACCTCATGCAATCGATTTTTTCGTTCGTTTATAGAACCAAATCTTGGAACCAATATTCTGATCTCCATCCCTCTCTCCTGCATGGCAGTAGGAAGATTGCGAACAAAACTGGCAATTTGTGATGTGTTTAGAAAGGGATCAACCTCGCTCGAAACGTAAAGAATACGTAATTTGGCCATTCTAAAATTATTTATGGGGAAAAATTATCCCAAAAAAACAATGCAAAAGTACAAAAAATTTATCGCATTTCCACACCATTATTAGTCCAAAGGTCTTTATTTTGCTAATTGATTTATTATCTAACCCAATTTCATGCTAAAATCCATCATAAAGTATCTTTTCTCTACCGCATTAGCCTTAGGCTTGTTGTATTGGGCATTCTCGTCAAGTAACATACAGTGGCAAGATATATTTGATACGTTTGCGGTGGCCAACTACCAATGGATTCTGCTCTCCATCCTCATTTCCATTTTTTCACATATTTTGCGTGCATGGCGGTGGGAACAGCTGCTCGGCGCAATGAATTTTTACCCAGGGACGCTTAGAACCTTTTCAGCGGTCATGATTGGCTACTTTGCCAATTTTATCGTTCCTAGAATGGGGGAAGTTTCCAGGTGTGGATCCCTTACAAAAACGGCTAACATTCCTTTCACCCAATCATTTGGGACAGTCATCACGGAAAGGATTGTCGACTTGCTCGGTTTACTCTTTATCGTTTTCATCGCCTTTTTTATTGCTTGGGAACCGATGCAACAATATTTATTCCCTAATGCAACTATACCGTCAACCTATTTGATTGTGTCAACGATATTGATTTTAGGCGCTTTAATTATTTTGCTATTTTTATTTAAAAATAAAATCGAAAAACTTTGGGCATCCTTTACGTCAAATAATAAATTGGGCAAAATTTTAGCTGGCTGGATCGTTGGAATTTTAAGCATCAAAGACGTCAAAAACCCTCAAAAATTCATTTTTTACTCTGTCCTAATTTGGGTATGCTATTATCTTAACGCCTATGTACTATTATTAGCCTTCCCCGTAAGTCAATCCCTCAGCCTTTCAGCCGGATTAATGGTTTTAGTCATGGGGACATTTGGCATGGCCACACCCACACAAGGAGGAATTGGCGCCTACCATAAATTGGTTTCCGCCACCTTGGTCTTTTATTTAATACCGGTGAAGGACGCAACTGTATTAGCGACCTTTTTTCATGGAACCCAAATGGTCACCATTTTGTTATTGGGCGGATTAAGTTTTATCTTAACCTTATTTTTAACACAAATCGATGCAAAACCCATTGAGTCAAAGTAAAATCTTAGATCTTATTTCGGCCATAGACCAACGAAATAATTGGAAAACCGATGAAAACGAACGCGTTGTTTTTACGAATGGATGCTTTGATATTTTGCATTTAGGCCATGTCGATTACCTAGAAAAATCGAGCATGAGCGGTACAAAACTGATTGTAGGTGTAAACTCAGACCGGTCCGTCAAAGAATTAAAGGGACCCGAAAGACCTGTCAATTCGGAATATGCTCGAGCAAGATTAATTGCAGCTTTGGGTTTTGTTTCTATGGTCATTATCTTTGATGAAGATACGCCTTTGGATCTGATAAAAACCTTGAAACCCGATGTGCTAATGAAGGGAAACGATTATAATTTAGAAACCATCGTGGGAGCCAAAGAAGTGTTGGAATACGGCGGTGAAGTTCTGACCATACCCCTTGTTCCCGATTATTCAACCACTGGAATTATTCAAAAACTAAAAAACTAAAATTATGTATATCATCGCTATTTTATTTGGAGTGGCCGGAATGTTAATTTCCTGGAGATTGAAATCAAAATTTCAAAAGTATGCTCAAGAGCCTTTACAAAGTAATTTTTCTGGCCAAGAAATTGCCGAAAAAATGCTCGCTGATCATGGCATTACGGATGTTCGAGTGATCTCTGTTGAAGGCCAATTAACAGATCACTATAATCCTGCGGACAAAACAGTGAACTTATCTAACGATGTTTTTCACGGTCGAAATGCCGCCGCCGCCGCAGTATCAGCACACGAATGTGGCCACGCAGTCCAACATGCACGTGCTTATTCTTTTTTAGAATTCAGAAGCGCCATGGTTCCCATGTTAAATGTGGCGAATGGATTTATGCCCATCTTATTGATGATCGGTATGTTTGTACTTTATTCAACAGGAAGTGTACTTCTATTGACCATTGGCGTTGCGCTTTTTGCCCTTGCCACGCTCTTTAGCTTTGTTACTTTGCCTGTGGAATTTGACGCATCAAATCGCGCTTTAGCTTGGATCAAAGAAAAAGGAATTGTCACGCCAACTGAATATGAAATGTCAAAAGATGCACTTTGGTGGGCAGCTATGACCTATGTGGTCGCTGCACTGGGCATGTTAGCCCAATTGCTTTACTACTTAAACTTATTAGGTGGTCGTAGAAATGATTAAATTCAATGATTACATTATAACAAAAATGCCTCAAAATTCTTGAGGCATTTTTTTATACATTCAATTTACTTTTCCGATAACTATACCCAAAGTAAATCAATAAACCGGCCAAGCACCAATACAAAAAGCGCTCCCAATTCATTGCACCCATTTGAGTCATTAAATACATATTCACCAAAAGACCCAATACAGGAATTAATGAAAGGTTATGCGTCACACTGAAAAAGGCTATAACAACCCAAATCAAGAAAAAACAAGTCATAATCACATGATCGGCCTTTTCAGCGCCACTCCATATCCCCGAAAACCATTGTTGCCACGCGCTTAAAGTCGGCAAAGAAAGATATAAAGCAAGCACTAAGGAAAGCCCCACATAATATTTAGCATTGATGTACGGAATTTTAAACTTTGATTTTTTCTGATTTTCAGGGTCTAAATCTAAAATTAACACGCCCCCACAAACCAGCACAAAAGCAAATAAAGTTCCGATACTGCTCAGATTTATCACTTCCTCTAAATTGGCAAACAAGGCAGGAATTCCCACCAAAAAACCGGTCATGATCGTTGAAAATGAAGGAGTCCTATACTTGGGATGAATACGCGAAAATGCTTTGGGCAACAAACCATCACGTGACATCGTCATCCAAATACGGGGTTGGCCCATTTGATAAACCAAAAGCGCACTCGTCAAAGCAATCACAGCACTCGCTGCCACAACCCCGGCCACGCCTGGCAAATTAACCTTCATAAACATAAAAGCTAATGGATCCTCAATTCCAGCTAATTCTCCCGAGGGAACAATGCCAGTCAGTACCAGCGTAACCATCACATATAAAACAGTGCAAATGATTAACGCCCACATCATTGCTTTGGGAATATCTCTTTGAGGATTTTTACATTCCTCCGCCGTTGTTGAGATAGAATCAAAACCAATATAAGCAAAGCAAACAGCAGCTACACTCTTCAACACTCCACTAATGCCGTTAGGTGCAAATGGGGTCCAATTTTCTACTTGGACATAAAATGCCCCCACCCCTACCACGATAGCAATGACAGCTAATTTGAGAATCACCAAAACATTATTCATATTTTTGGTTTCTTTGATGCCAATGTAAACTAAATAGGTAATCGCAGCTGTTATGAGCAAAGCGGGAATGTTGGCGACAAAATGCCAACCGAAAAAAACGGGGGCTGAATTAAACGCGACAAATCCTTCGCGTACATTGACCGACATTTGTTCTAATTTCTGACCCGCTTCTAACGCTTGCAGAGCAGCTACGTGTGCTCGTTGGGCCGACAAATAATCCATGGTTAAAAATTCAGGCACATGAAATCCTAAACCCTCCAATAAATCCACAAAATATTTAGACCAAGAAATGGCAACGGCCACATTGGATATCGCATATTCAAGCAATAAATTCCAACCTAAAATCCATGCCATCATTTCTCCCAAACTTGTATATGCATAGGTATAGGCGCTTCCAGAAATAGGAACAGTCGCCGCAAACCGAGCATAACAAAATGCGGTAAACATACAGGCCAAAGCCGTAAAAACAAATAATAATGAAACGGCTGGCCCCCCATTAGCGGAAGCCTGACCAATCGCTGAAAATATACTTGCGCCTATAATGGCCGCAACACCCATAAAGGTTAAATCTCGAACACCCAAGTTACGAATCATGGAATGACCCGCTAATTTTTCTACTTCTAACTGATCTGAAATGATTTTATCAATGGTTTTTTTTCGAAAAAGAGAAGCCCACATAGTTGGTTTGTTGGATGTATTTACGCCAACAAAAATACATCTTTCTTCAAGAAATTCTAATTATGTCGATTTGTCTTACCTTTGTATTATGTCAGTCGCAATTGTCATCTTAAATTTTAATGGCCGAGGTTTTCTAGAAAAATTCCTTCCTGATGTTCTTTTAAATACACCAGAAGGAAAGATTTATGTGGCCGACAATGGATCCACAGATGATTCCGTTAAGCTAGTTGAGGAAAAATTTCCACAGGTTACAATGATCCAATGGGCTAACAATCTTGGCTATGCGGGTGGATATAATTTTGCCCTTAAACAAATTGAGGCGGAGTATTTTGTACTCATGAATTCAGATATTAAACCTCAAAAAGATTGGCTAAAGCCATTATTGACCTTCTTTGAGATGCATCCTAGTTGTGCAGCGGCGCAACCTTACATATTAGATTATCAACAACCTGAATATTTTGAATATGCCGGTGCCGCTGGTGGATACTGGGACCAATTAGGTTATCCTTTTTGCCGAGGAAGAATCTTTGATCATTTGGAAAAAAATGAGAATCAATATCCCACATCATTTGTCAATTGGGCTTCAGGGGCCTGCCTAATGGTCAAATCAGAGCTTTTTTGGAAAGTCGGCGGTTTAGATGATTACTTTTTTGCTCACATGGAAGAAATAGATCTTTGTTGGCGCCTCCAAAGAGCCGGATATCAAATTGCAGCCGTGGCAGAAAGTCAAGTCTTGCACGTAGGAGGCGGGACTTTAGCACAAGGAAACCCCTTCAAAACCTATTTGAATTTCCGCAATAATTTGATCTTACTATACAAAAATGCAGACCCAGCACGTAAATTTACTACGATTTTAAAACGGATGATTTTAGATGGAATCGCTGGATTACGATTTTTAATGAATATGCAGTGGATGCAATTCTTAGCCGTATTGCACGCTCATTTCTATTTCTATAAGTATGTGATCTTTCACAAAAACAAACAGAATCTACCAGAAAGCCTTCAAAAAAAATACATTAACAGCTATCCTGGAATTATTGTTTTGGACTACTTCCTCAGAAAAATTAAGAAATTCTCAGATTTGAAATTTTAAATATCCCAAACAGAAGGATTGTTCCTTTGCCGAAGATAGCGCCTTATGTTCATCCAAAAAGCAAGGATTAGATAAATGATGATGGGAGAACCCATGGTTAAAAAAGAAGTATAGATAAAATACAATCGAATGCTACTTGTCGAAATTTTGAACTTTTCACCTAATCGAGTACAAACTCCAAATGCCTGATTTTCAACGAAATATTTAATTTTATACATATCGATTAAATTATATCACAAAATTAGGAATAAGATCCGAAAATAACATCGCCGAAAATACATAAAACTATTTAATTATATAAATTATTAAAATATTGATATTTATTTTAGAATAAATGTAAAAATATTTTCTTTTTTCTTGCATACAATATAATTATTTATACATTTGACCACTTAAAAGATTTAACATATCCTTAATTTCGACTTTCTCCTCTAGTTTCTCCTCTGATTTTCCAGGTTATTGATTCTATTAAAGTTTGTCGGCTTAAAGGTTTTTATCTCTCGAGGGTATTAATATTTTTAACATTTTTTTTATGCAAACTGGTAAAGTAAAATTTTTCAACGAGACGAAAGGTTTCGGATTCATCGTTGATGATCAAACAGGTGAAGACATTTTCGTACACGTAACTGGCCTTACAGGCGTTACTATCCGCGAAAATGATTCAGTATCTTATGAAGTTACTGATGGAAAGCGTGGCGCAAACGCTATCAACGTTAAGAAAATCTAATTTTCTTACGTTTTTTTTGATTAGAGCAAATCAGGATTAAACAATATATATAGGATTACCTATTTAAGATTGCAAAATTGATCTCTAGTTGAAGAGAAAAAAAAAGCCCTCAGAAATGAAGGCTTTTTTTATTTTACATGGTTCTGTTTACAAACTGAATACTATTTTCTACAGTTCAGTGGCCCAAAGTTAAACTTAAGCCTGAAGCAATTTAAGAAATCCAGGCAATCACCTCCTCTTTGGTAGGCATGGATGAATCAATTTTCAATTTCTTTCTCATTCCACCTAAATCATTAAAAACTTTATTTGGATTGGCTTCTTTCAAAGCATCCAAAGTCAAAATTCCCATTTTCTGTAATGCTGGAATCCAAATTTCGGGTACCCCTGCGCTGATAAAATCTTGATCCGAAGATACTTCTTTCATGATTTCTGGACGCATTTGAGGAAAAAACAACACCTCTTGAATCGAGGATTGATTCGTCATCAACATAGTTAATCGGTCTATTCCGATCCCAATACCCGACGTAGGTGGCATCGCATACTCCAATGAACGTATAAAATCATAATCCATCGCCATCGCTTCATCATCGCCTTTTTCCGCTAATTTAAGTTGGTCCTCAAATCGCTCTTTTTGGTCAATCGGATCATTTAATTCGGAATAGGCATTTGCAATTTCTTTTCCATTCACAAATAGTTCAAAGCGTTCCACTAAACCCTCCTTCGATCTATGCTTCTTGGTTAGCGGAGACATTTCAACGGGATAATCAATAATGAATGTGGGCTGAATTAAATTAGCTTCCACCTTCTCACCAAAAAGCTCGTCGATCAATTTACCTTTCCCCATTTGAGCATCCACTTCCATCCCAAAAGATGTACATTTTGCTCTTAATTCATCTTCAGAAAGCTCATCTACATTCACGCCAGAATATTTCAAAATAGCTTCTGAAATACTTAATCGAGGATATGGACCAGCAAATTCAATATGATTATCTCCCACTGAAATCTTAGTTTGACCATGTAAGGTCAAGGTTACCTTTTCAAAAATCTCCTCGGTCAAATTCATCATCCAATGGTAATCTTTGTAAGCCACATAAAATTCTAAAGAGGTAAATTCAGGATTATGGGTTCTATCCATCCCCTCATTTCTGAACATCTTTCCAAACTCATACACTCCATCAAATCCACCTACAATCAAACGCTTTAAATAAAGTTCATTGGCAATGCGCAAAAACAAAGGCATGTCCAACGTATTATGATGTGTTTTAAAGGGTCTCGCCGAGGCACCCCCATGAACCGATTGCAAAACAGGAGTTTCCACTTCTAACCAACCCCTTTGGTCAAACATCGTCCGCATCGTCGAAATAATCTTAGCGCGTTTAACGAAAATATCTTTAATGGAGGGATTTACGATCAAATCCACATATCGCTGGCGATACCTCATTTCAGGATCTGAGAAGGCATCATAGGTTTGACCATCAGCTTCTTTCACCACTGGAAGTGGCTTCAGCGCTTTGGATAGCAAAGTAAATTCGCTCACATGAACCGATATCTCCCCAACTTGGGTCGTAAAAGCATAGCCCTTGATACCGATAATATCTCCTATATCTAGAAGGCGTTTAAAAACGGTATTATACAACGTTTTATCCTCTCCTGGACATAAATCATCTCTTCGAAAATACAACTGAATACGCCCATTCGCATCTTGTAATTCAGCAAATGAAGCATTTCCCATGATGCGAAATCCCATTAACCTACCAGCTAAACTAACTTCTTGGAAATTATTTAATTCAGGTTTATATTCGGCCAAAATCTGAGAAGAATAATGGCTGACCAAAAATGCGGCCGCAGGATAGGGATCGATTCCCATGCCAATAAGTTCCTGTCTTTTTTGACGTCTCAATAATTCTTGCTCACTTAATATCATGCTACATTTATATTTTCAAAGGGCAAAAATAGCCAAATCATTTGGCAAATAAAACTGCTAGGCGAGTTAGATAAAAACTTAAAACTTGTTAATAAAATTGTAGACCTTAAACAATTGAGTACATTTTTACGTTAAATTCGCACATTCAAAAACCATAATCACAATTAATAAAAGATCCTTATAAATGAAAAATCAATTAAAATCCTATGTAGTCATTGCGCTTTTATCCAGTGGAATTTCTTTAGGCGCATTTCAATTATTTAATTTGGGTTCAAAAAATACATTAGGCGAAGTCCCTTCTGCATTTACAAACACGGTCTCGAGCATCAATGTCCCCGGAAATCCAGGGGAATTTACTTATGCAGCCGAAAAAACCACCCCTGCCGTGGTTCACATCAAAACTAAAATGGAACAGAGATCGCGCCAGCAATTTTCTAGTCCATTTGACGATTTATTTGGCGGATTTGGTGATCCATTTGGTGGTGGAGGCGGCGGTGGTCGTAGACAAGCACCTCAGCAACAAGAGGCTTCTGGCTCAGGCGTCATCATTAGCGCTGACGGGTATATTGTAACTAATAATCACGTAGTAGCTGAAGCAAGTGAGATTTCAGTGATCTTGAATGATAAAAGAGAATTTAAAGGTAAGGTTATTTCGACGGACCCTTCATCTGACTTAGCTGTCATTCAAATTAAGGCAAGTGGCCTTCCATTCCTAACATTTGGAGATTCAGATGCATTGAGAGTTGGAGAGTGGGTATTAGCCGTTGGGAATCCTTTTAACTTAGAATCAACCGTTACGGCAGGGATTGTATCTGCCAAAGGTCGTCAGAATATCATCGATCGCGATGGAGACATTAACCCATTGGAATCATTTATCCAAACAGATGCAGCAGTTAATCCAGGAAATTCTGGAGGTGCACTTGTCAACTTAAAAGGCGAGTTGATCGGTATTAATACAGCCATTTATTCACGCACAGGCCAATTTGCTGGATACTCATTTGCCGTTCCCGTAAGTATTGTCAAAAAAGTTTCAGGTGATTTAATCAAGTATGGCAATGTCCAAAGAGGTTTCCTTGGGGTTAATATCCTAGAAGTAAACTCGAAATTAGTAGATGAAAAAGATCTTAAAGTAAAAGATGGAGTCTATGTAGGTGGATTTGCTGAAAACTCTGCAGCCAAAGATGCAGGCATTAAAATCAATGATGTGATCATGAAGATTGACGGAGTGGATACAAAATCAACGGCCAAACTCATGGAGATTGTTGGCAGAAAGAGGCCCGGTGAATCATTAAATGTTTCTGTAAATCGCGATGGCCAGATTAAAGAGTTCAATGTAACCCTGAAGAATAAAGATGGCAACACTTCTATACTTAAAGGAGACATCGGCGAAACGTATAAATCAGAGTTCTTAGGCGCCAAATTCGGTTCATTAAGTAGTGCAGATAAAGAAAAGTTTAAGTTGAGTTCTGGAGTTAAGGTGGTTGAAGTTACCACAGACGGAAGATTAGAAATGTATGGCTTATCCAAAGGATCCATCATTACCAAAATAAATGATAAGGCTGTGAATAGCCCTAAAGAAGCTACGGAATTATTAGAAGCCAGAAGAGGTCGAATTAAATTAGAAGGAATTGACGTCGACGGATCTAGATTTATCTACGTACTTTAAACACAGATTTTAAAATCTAATTTTCTTTAAAACAAAAAACCCGAGGCAAATGCTTCGGGTTTTTTAATGCATTAAATTATATACTTAAGATTTATATAAAACTTGTTTTACTGCTTTAATCGTTCTTTCTACACTTGGTAAAATTTCCTCGATTAACGTAGGCGCGTAAGGCAAAGGCAAGTCACGTGAATTCACACGAATCACAGGAGCATCTAAGAAATCAAAAGCCCAACGTTGTAAATGATAAGCAATTTCAGAAGAAATAGCCGCTAATGGATTTGCTTCTTCCACAACTACACATCGATTGGTTTTTTTAACTGATTCCACTACGGTCAAATAATCAATAGGGCGGACACTGCGCAAATCAATCACCTCAACGGAAATTCCTTGCTTCTCTAACTCTTCTACCGCAGGCATCACCACACGAGACAACATTTTACCGAAAGTCACTAGCGTAACGTCTTTACCCGCTTTCACAATATTAGCTTTTCCGATTGGAATCAAATATTCTCCATCGGGAACTAATCCTTTGTCTCCATACATCACTTCCGATTCCATAAAAATGACCGGATCATTATCGCGAATGGAAGCTTTTAATAAACCTTTTGCGTCCGCTGGATTGGATGGAACAACCACTTTCAAACCAGGTGTATTGGCAAACCAATTTTCAAAATTAGATGAATGTTGGGATGACAATTGACCCGCATTTCCTGTTGGTCCTCTAAAAACAATCGGGCAAGAATATTGTCCACCTGACATGGACATAATTTTTGAAGCCGAATTAATTACTTGGTCTATGGCAACCAATGAAAAATTGAATGTCATGAATTCTACGATGGGTCTTAATCCATTCGCAGCAGCACCTACTGAAATTCCTCCAAATCCCAATTCAGCGATCGGTGTGTCAATCACACGATCCGGACCAAACTCATCCAACATCCCCTGGGAAACTTTATAGGCCCCATTATATTCAGCCACCTCTTCTCCTATAAGGAAAACACTTGAATCAGTTCGCATTTCTTCTTGCATGGCTTCACGCAAGGCTTCTCTAAATTGAATTTCTCTCATAATGATAAATTAAGTATGCAACCTAATCGGGAGCAAAATTAGGCAAGAAAATGCATACAACAAAACCAAAATTAGGTTTCTCATGCTCCCAATTTGATAAATTCTAGGTATTTTTGATAATAATTAGAATTTCTACCCAAATGACTGTTAAAATAGCTCCCATTTCTGAATCATTGGCCACTTTTTTTGACCAAAACGAATATTCGCACATCGCTATTTTGGTCGATGAATTTACAAACAAATATTGTTTGCCTATCATTCAAGATTTGTTGCCTTCTAATTTCACCAAAATTCTGATTAAATCTGGAGAGCATCATAAAAATTTAGCTACCTGTGAGCAGGTTTGGGACCGAATGACAAAGGCTAATATGGATCGACATAGTTTATTGGTCAATTTAGGTGGCGGTGTCATAGGCGATTTAGGAGGTTTTTGTGCCTCCACCTACAAAAGAGGAATCGATTTCATTCAAATTCCTACTACATTATTAGCCCAAGTGGACGCGAGTGTAGGGGGTAAATTAGGCATCGACTTCCACGGACTAAAAAATCATATCGGAGTTTTCCAATTGCCTAAAGCCGTATTAATTGACCCCAAATTCATTGATACCTTATCGATCCAACAAAAAAAATCTGGCTTTGCTGAAATTATCAAACATTGCTTAATTCGCGATGAAAAGGAATGGAGTGCGATACGCCAACAAAGTTTCGAGGAATTGGATTTATCAAAATTAATTGCTCATTCAGTTGCGATCAAAGAAGCGGTTGTTTTAGAAGATCCAAAAGAAGCGGGCTTACGTAAAATATTAAATTTTGGTCATACCTTAGGCCACGCCATTGAAACCTATTTATTAGATAAGGGGAAAAGGAAGATTTTACATGGAGAGGCGATTGCGATCGGCATGATTGTAGAAGCATTTATTTCCCATCAACGCGATTTAATTAGCCTACAAGAACTTGAAGAAATAGAATCTTATTTGTTTGAAAACTATGGTCGGGTCAAATTGCACACAGAAGAAATTTCTAAAATTATCGCATTAACTGCTCAAGATAAAAAGAACAAAGGCAAAGAAATTCGCTTTTCATTGTTGACCGGATTAGGCGATTGTGGATATGATATCCCTGTTAGCGCCTCAGAAATGAAGAAGGCCATTCAGTATTACTTGAATTAATTATTCGATTACCTGCGGTACTTTAAAATATTGCTCGTTGGTATCCGGCCCCAAAGCCAATGCTTTTTCCTTGGACAAATCTTGTTTAGCCACATCTTCTCGAAATTGATTCATGGCCGGTGTCATATGAACTAAGGGCTCCACATGATCCGTATTCACCGCATTAAGCGCTTCCATCCAGTCAAGAACCTTGTTGATGGATTCTTGCATCGGTTCGATTTCATTGGGGTTTAATTCCAAACGAGCCAAATGGGCAATCTTTAATACATCTTCCTTATTTACTTTCATCTTCTTTCTGAATTAACTTTTTATCATCTGGCATTTCCTTGTCCAAAAAGGAATTTAATTGGTCGCGATCCATCGAAGAAATAATTTGACCAAACGAATCAATTTTCATTTCAAAACCTTCCAAATTAGGATGCACCTTAGGTTTTTTTTCGATCGGGTTGATTATTTTTTTTGCCATTTTATCTTTTATTGAATGCATCTATTGCATGGGTAAGCCGAAGCAAAACTTGCTCTTTACCCCACAATTCCATTGAGATCATCAAATCGGGTCCTGCCCCATTTCCACTTAAGGCGACGCGCAACATTTGCATCACCTTTCCCATTTTGATACCGGCCTCTTCTAATTTCACATGAATGAACGACTTAATGGAATCAGCTTCCCAAAGCTCTAAATCAGGCAAACTTTCCTTTAAAACTTGTAAGCCCTTTTGCGATTCCTCGTTCCATTTATTTAATACGACTGCCTCCTCGTAGATCGTAGGCAATTCCGTAAACTCCTTCACTTTTTCACCCAATTCCTGAGGAAAAGTAATCCGATCTAAAAATAAATGCACAAATGATTCTGCTTCTTTTTTAGGCAAATCGGGTAAATATTGAACAGCTAGAGTACTAACATCCTGTAATTTAAGGTATTGCTCATTAAACCATTTGGCTTTATTTACGTCAAATTTAGCCCCTGCCTTATTGATTCTCTCTAATGAAAAAGCAGAAATCAATTCATCTAATGAAAATAATTCTTGTTCTGTTCCTGGGTTCCAACCTAAAAAAGCTAAGAAATTAATCATGGCCGAAGGAAGATATCCCTCTTGTTTAAAGCCCTTTGAAATAGTTCCTGTTTGTGGGTCCTTCCATTCTAAAGGAAAGACAGGAAATCCGCCTAAATCCGCATCTCTTTTTGAAAGTTTTCCATTCCCTTCCGGCTTTAGTAACAGGGGTAGATGGGCGAATTGTGGCGGCTGCCAACCAAAAGCCTGGTACAACAATATATGCAATGGAGCTGATGGAAGCCATTCCTCGCCACGAATCACATGAGTGATTTCCATAATATGGTCATCCACGACATTGGCTAAATGGTAAGTTGGCATACCATCCGATTTCATTAAAACTTTGTCATCGATACTGGACGTATGAACATGTACCCAATCGCGAATGCTATCTTGGAACCGTATTTCCGCCTTCGCTGGAACTTTTAATCGGATTACATAGGGCATCCCTGAAGCGATCAAATCACTTATTTCCTGCTCAGACATAGACAAAGAGTTCTTTAATTTGACTCTTGTTAAAGCATTGTATTGAAACGCGCTTCCTTTACTTTCGTAGATTGCTCGCATCGCATCCAACTCCTCAGAGGTGTCAAATGCATAATATGCTTTTCCTGAATTGATTAATTCGTCTGCATATACTTTATACAATTCCTTACGCTCACTTTGTCGATAAGGTTCATGTGGACCGCCCACGCCTATTCCTTCGTCGGGCATAATTCCCAACCATTTTAAAGAATCTAAAATATAGTTTTCTGCACCTTCAACAAAGCGGGTTTGATCAGTATCTTCAATACGTAATATAAAAGTACCCCCTAATTTATGCGCTAATAAATAATTATATAAAGCGGTTCGAACCCCTCCTATATGCAAAGCACCTGTGGGACTTGGGGCAAATCGAACTCTTAATTTTTTAGACATATTTGATTATTTATAGGCAATGCAAGAAATCTCAACGCGAACATTTTTGGGCAATCGGGCTACTTCTACGGTCTCACGAGCCGGTGGATTTGCCGTGAAATATTGGCCATATACACCATTGATTTGACTGAAATGATTCATGTCCTGGATAAAAATCGAACATTTCACAACCTGTTCAAATGAATATCCCGCCTCTTTTAAAATATAACCCAAGTTTTTCATGACTTGATCAGTTTCTTCTTCAATACTTGCGCCTGATTCAAAGGCGGAAAGGGCGATTTGACCAGACACATATAAAGTACCATTCACCTCAACAGCCTGTGAATAAGGACCTATGGGAGCAGGAGCGTCTGTAGATAAAATTATTTTTTTTGTCATATCTTTGAAATGAAATGCAAGTTACCAAAATCACCTCATTTATAATAAACAAAAAAGGAATCTTCTTTATGTTGATTTCCTCCCTTTGCTTTGCTTCTATGTCAGCCATGGCCAAAGATTTAAGCGAAAAGTTTTCCTCGGTGCAGTTGGTATTTTTTAGAAGTGCTGTAGGCCTTCCCTTTTTATTTACCAGTTTATGGCTTAAACCTGCGGTCCAAAAAGGAGGTAAATTATATTTCATAATTCTTCGAGGCATCCTGGGAGCCTTTACTTTATACTGCTTATTTTACACGCTGGAACACCTGAGTTTATCCTTAACAAATACGTATGGCCAAGCATTCCCTTTGTTCATCGCTATTTTTAGTTTTTTCATATTTCCCACTGAAAAATTATCTCGACACCAAATCATGTATTTGCTCGTCGGCTTTTGTGGAATAATTCTGATTTTTAGGCCAGAGACCAACGGCACATTATTGCATCATAGCACGGGCATTATTTATGCAATCGGAACGGCATTGGGATACATTGCGATCAAAGAGGCGCAAAAATACTATGATTCCAGGTGGGTGGTTATTTCATTCATGGGTGCAGGGCTCATCGCCTCTATTCTTTCATTGTCCTTTGGGACGTTTACGGACCTTCCGAATAGTTTCCTGACAGGGAAGTGGATAGCGCCGAGTGCCAACGAATGGCTGCTCGCCTTAATTATGGGCCTTTTAGCACTAGGAGTACAATATTTTACCACTCAAGCTTTGTTAAATGAAAAAACAAGCATCGTGGGGGCCATTGGAAATAGCAGTGTTTTGTTTTCTATCTTGATTGAAATAATTTTGGGCCATGGCTTTCCAAGTCCTATCGTATGTCTGGGTATTAGCTTAGTTGTATACGGCAGTTATCAGGTTAGCAAAGGAGATTAATTCAGGATTCAGACGCGACAAAAAGCAAATAATTTTAAGCTTAGAAATCAGCGTCCATCGAATAAATTGAATTGAGCAAATTCTATCATATTAGATACATAAAAAAATCCCCCTGAAATGCAGGAGGATTTTAAATTTTTCATTCCACAAGGGAATTCAAAATACATGTGAATTATGCAGTTGCCGAGTTCATTACTTCGGTTTGCTTACGGATTGATTCAGAGTGAATCAATTTAAACAACTCCTCTACAAACTCAGGATATAAAGCTAAACCTTTAGCTTGATTTGCACGATCACTATGAAGTTGCTTCCAACGATCTAATTGCAAAACAGCTACATTATTATCGCGCTTGTACTCACCTAATTTTTCTACTACGGCCATGCGAGCAGCTAAAACTTCTAATACCTCACGATCAATATTATCAATTTTCTCACGAAGGCTAGCTAATTCATCTGAAAAATCAGCGCCATAATTTGCATTACGCACATCTAATTCACGTAACATCTCACCTAATTTCTCCGGGGTAACTTGTTGGGACGCATCAGACCAAGCCGCATCAGGATCTCTGTGCGTCTCGATAATCATACCATCATAATTCAAATCAAGGATTCTTTGAGATAATTCCATCAATAAAGCACGCTTTCCAGCCATGTGAGACGGATCACCGATCAATGGCATTTGAGGAAATAAACGCTTTAACTCAACAGCCATAGCCCACATAGGTGAATTACGGTATTTCGTTTCTTGCGCATTTGAGAAACCACGGTGAATCGCACCTAATTTCTTAATACCAGAGCCTTGAAGACGCTCAAATGCACCTACCCAAAGAGCTAAATCTGGATTTACTGGATTTTTAACTAATACTGGAACATCAACACCCTTAAGTGCATCTGCTAAATCTTGAACATTGAATGGATTCACAGTCGTACGTGCACCAATCCACAATACATCAACGCCATATTTCAAAGCCAACTCAACATGCTCAGGTGTAGCCACCTCAATCGCCAATGGCAATCCAGTTTCTTTTTTCGCCTCTACTAACCACTTTAAAGCGGGCTCTCCCATTCCTTCAAAACTACCTGGACGCGTACGTGGTTTCCAAACTCCAGCACGCATAATATGTGCATAACCCTCCGCTTTAATGCGACGAGCTGTTTCTAATACTTGCTCTTCTGTTTCAGCTGAACACGGACCCGCAATAATAAGGGGTTTACCTTCCGTCTGAATCCATTCCTGCATAGGAATAATGTCTAAATTGGCATTCATAATACTTCTTACGTTTTCAGGCAGCTTTCGCCTGTGATTTATGATTATTTATTTAATATGATACGAATATCGGTCAATATAAACTCTTATATTTGCAAGCAATTTTGTACCAAATGACCCTAAATACTTCATCAAACGAATTGAAAAAGCTTTCCTTTGAGGACACCCACATTGCCTTTGCCTCCAAAAATAATTTCGCACTACAAAAAGCCTATTGGATTTTTGCCATAATGAATCAAAATTGG
>CANKVC010000004.1 GCA_947486835.1 Cytophagaceae bacterium
TTTATTGCATCAAAAATTTCCATTTGAGCCTACACCATCGCAAGTCCAACTATTTGAAAAATTAAGTGGATTTATCTTGAATCAAGATGAATGGGCTCCCCTAACTTTTATTATTAAAGGGTATGCAGGAACTGGAAAGACAACGGTTATTTCGACCTTAATTAAAGTGCTAGGTTCATTTGAATATAAGACGCAATTAATTGCTCCTACAGGTAGGGCGGCAAAGGTAATGGCTAATTATTCTAAAAAGAAAGCCAGTACAATTCATAAAAAAATCTATCGCCAAGTAAGTAATCCAAGTTCTGGGACGCTCACTTTTCAACGAATGAATAATTATGCCACAAACACAGTTTTCATTGTAGATGAGGCATCGATGATTACAGATGAAGCTGAATTTGGTTTCAATAGTCTATTGACCGATTTAATTGAATATGTATTTACCAATCCAGAGAATGGACATAATGGGAATAAACTCATTTTTGTGGGTGACACGGCCCAACTTCCTCCCGTGGGTAAATCGCTTTCTCCAGCCTTATCGAAAGACTACATTAGCCAAGAATTTCACATGGAAGTTATGGAGCATGAATTAATCGATGTGATGCGCCAAGATTCACAATCTGGTATTCTATATAATGCAACAGCTCTACGCCTATTATTGAATGAAAAATCAACTCAAATAAAGTTCAATACAGCTTCTTTCAAAGATTTCTTTCGAATGACCGGAGAAAAAATGGAAGATGGCATGCACTATGCGTTTCGAAAATTTGGCAAAGAGAATACCATCCTTTTAACGCGATCCAATAAAAGTGCCGTGATGTACAATCAATTTGTTAGGCGAACCATTTTATATCAAGAAGATGAAATTTCGAGTGGCGATTTACTCATGATTGTCCGAAATAATTACCATTGGTTAGACGAAGACTCCCCCGCTGGTTTTTTAGCGAATGGTGATTTTGTGGAAGTGATGAAAATCAAAAAGGAAGAGGAAATGCACGGTTTCCGATTTTTACAAGTTTCTTTAAGGCTTTGTGATTATGAGGAACATCCAGAGGTAGAAGCCAAAATTTTATTAGATACCTTACATTCCTCGGAATCCGCTCTAGGAAAAGATGGAAATAAAAAATTATATGATTCCGTTTGCAATGATTATGCCCATATCACCAAAAAGAAAGAGCGAATGGAGGCAATTAAAAAAGACCCCTATTTGAATGCGCTACAAGTAAAATTTGCCTACGCATTAACCTGCCATAAATCTCAAGGTGGCCAGTGGGGCGCGGTTTTTGTAGATCAAGGATATTTAAAAGAGGATCAAATCGATGCGGAGTATATTCGTTGGCTTTACACGGCGATTACTCGTTCCACGCATGAATTGTTTTTGGTCAATTTCCATGAGCGGTTTTTTGATTAAATCATGGTTTTAGTCATGAAATCAATTATAAAATCCATGATGGGTAAAGCGATTAAGCAAATTGTACTTGATGCTATTCAAAAAACCTTAGAAGAATCTCAATTGCAAAAAGAAAATATTTACTTACAAATCAACTTGCAACAATTAGAACTCTTGAAAATCAAAGGGTTGAAATTTTGGGAATTATAAATTAAACGAAGCGGCCAAACCAGGATGGAATAATTTTCCATCATAGATAGTCAACCCTTTATTTAATGCTTCATTGGACGTACTAGCCCCTTGCCAACCTAAATTAGCTAGCAGTTGAATATAAGGCAAAGTAGCCTGAGTTAAGGCTAAAGTTGACGTTTGGGGCACTGCACCCGGCATATTCGCCACACAATAATGTAAGATTCCGTCGATTTCATACACAGGATTTTCATGTGTGGTAGGCTTACACGTTTCGATACAACCTCCTTGGTCCACCGCCACATCCACCAAAACGGTCCCTAATTCCATTTTCCTTAAATCTTCCTTTTTAATTAATTGGGGTGCTTTTGATCCATGCAATAAAACAGCTCCAATTAGTAAGTCCACTTGGGGTAAATGACTCTGAATAGCATGAGAAGTGGCAAATTGCGTGTGGACATTAGCCGGCAAAACTTCATCTAAATACCGCAAACGGGATAAATTAGTATCCATGATGGTTACATTGGCTCCTAAACCAGCAGCCATTTTTGCCGCTTGCGTGCCCACAACTCCCCCTCCTAAAATTAAAACATGGGCTGGCTGGACTCCTGGTACACCGCCCAACATCTTTCCCTTTCCACCCTGTGGCTTTCCTAAATAATAGGCGCCCACTTGGACCGCCATACGACCAGCCACCTCCGACATTGGGATTAAAAGGGGTAATGTTCGATCAGCTAACTCAACAGATTCATAAGCAAAGCAAATGGCCTTTGACCTAAGCATTGCTTCAGTTAATTCACGTGAAGCAGCAAAATGGAAATAGGTGAAAATGATTTGACCCTTTTTGATCAAATCATATTCAGCGGCAAGAGGCTCTTTAACTTTTACAATTAGATCTGCAAAAGCATAAACTTCTGCCGCAGTGGGCAATATACTGGCGCCTTCATGGACATACATTTCATCTGTAAACCCAGAACCTATTCCCGCATTTGTTTCGATCCAGATTTGATGACCCTCTTTCTGTAACGCATGAACTCCTGCCGGGCTTAGGCCAACACGGAACTCTAGATTTTTTATTTCCTTAGGGATGCCAATATTCATAATTTTAAGGTAAAATAGAAAAGCCAACGAATTAAATTCGCTGGCTTTTTCCAATGATGAAGAATAATAGAGTACAAATATAAAGTAAACAATAAAATATTTTGTGTTAATTCGTTTAATAAGTAAATAAACTGACAATTATCATAATTATCAGAAAATATTACTAATATTAGGATTATTTATTTCAAAAAACAGAAAAGATTATGGCCATAAAATCCGCTTTAGATGCTTTGGATATTAAAATTTTGAAAATTTTACAGAATAATAGCCAACATACCCTTAAAGATATCGCTGAACAGGTTAATTTATCGTTGAGTCCAACACATGACCGAATAAAGCGATTGGAAATGGATAATTACATAAAAGGATATGTAGGAATCTTGAATCGTAAAAAGTTGAATTTGGGATTAATGGTGCATTGTCAAGTAACTCTAGAGAAGCAAAATAGAAGTAATTTCTCTGAATTTGAGCAATCTATCAAAGAGTTTCCTGAAGTGATATCATGTCATTTGGTTTCCGGGAACTTTGATTACTATTTGAATGTGATCAGTGAAGATGTGGAGAGTTATAACCGTTTTTATCAAGAAAAACTAGCTGTTCTGCCATCTGTAGCTCATATTAGTTCGTTATTTGTGATGGATGAAATTAAAACAACGACATCACTTCCCTTGTAAATATTTCGTATCTTTGTCCACCTTTTATGGGGTCGACCGGTTTTGACAGCTTTAGCAGTCTGGTTGTAAGCACGTCGGGAGTTGTAGGCATTTCCTGTTAAAAAAACCTTCGAATTATAGCTGGCAATACACAGTATGCCATGGCTGCCTAATCTGATAGATTAGACAATTTGCCATCGTCCGGCCTCTTCCAAACTCTGCCGAGGAGGATTTCTGGGCGTCGACATGCAGAGTCGATCATTAAGATTTTACTAATTAATGATTAGTACCCAGTAAATAAGTGTTAGGTAAGGTCTGATTTGAACCTATTTAACATCGAAAATGAATCAAATCTAAACGTGTAGAAGGCAATTTTACTCTAGGTTTGGACGAGGGTTCGAATCCCTCCGACTCCACAAGTTTTAACAATCCTAAAAGATTTAGGCGCTCGGCCCGGTGAAAATCCGGGCTTCGCTTAAACAAATCATCCCAAACAAGCGAACATATAATGTGCAATGATTTATCTAAAGGTAGCCTTATGTTTTTTATAAGCTGAAAATTTAGCTATTCTATTAATTCATGAATTTCTTAAGTAAATAGGGCAAAACTTTTTTTTCAATTATTCGTTTAAAAAGGCAGATAATAGTTATTCAACAAATCCGATAAACCATTATATTTGCTCACAAAAAAAATTATAATTGTATGAAAATTATCCATACACTCCTTTTTTGCCTAAGTACATTGATTACTTATTCGCAAACAGATACAACAGAGACATTTGATTATAGTAATTTTGGAGATGCCGATGGAGTAAAAAGGTTTTGTACAGTCAAGGTATTAAATCAGACCCCCCAACGAATTATCAGTTTTGGATTTGAAAATAACGGTCACTTTGCCATGCCAAGTGTACGATTTAATGACAAAGATTTACCAAAAACGATTCACATTGATCAAGTAAATGCCATAAGAGCACAGTTAAATATCCCAGTAATTTCAACAAATAAAATTATCTGGCAAATGGGACTCAATTATTGGGGAAGTAACTTCACCGTTGAAAATCCAAATATCAATGCATTTGCGAACTCTTTGTCAACAAACTCCTTAATAACCGCAGGCATTAATACAACGGTTTTTAAACCATTAAACGAAAAGAATTTTATTATTTTCCAGGCAAGTTCTGATTTAAATGGATTATTTGGTGGAACTAAGGATATTCAATCCAATGCCATTACCACGAGTGCTACACTCATCTACGGATGGAAAACATCTGAAAATAATATGATTGGTACCGGAATCGCAAGAACTTATCGAGCGGGTCAACTCATCCACGTGCCCGTTATATTTTGGAACAAAACGTTCAATGAAAAATGGGGAATGGAATTATTATTACCTGCGCGCGCTTACCTGAGGTATAATTTTTCCACTTCAAATATATTGCAAGCTGGATTTGAATTAGAAGGCAATCAATATTGGGCGAATATTCCTGGAGTAGAAAACGCCTATATACAACGAGGAGAAATTAAACCTCGTATCATGTGGGACAAAAAGATTAGCGGATTTTTATGGCTTAACCTACAAGCGGGATTGCGTTACAATTACCGGTTTGATGTAGCAAAAACCTACAATGCCAAAGATGAAAACCAAAATTATTTTTCAAGTAATTTAGGAAATCCGTTTTTCTTTAATGTCACTTTAAACTTTGTATCACCTTAATCGCTACTTGGCTTGTTGACGAGTCCAGTTGTCCGTTCTACCAATTAAAGAAACTCCGATGTAACCTCGAACCTCTAGGGAGTTGGGAGATGTTAGTTTAATTGTACATGAATAGGTATTTCCATTTTTGGGATCGTAAATATTTCCATCATCCCAGGTATTATTATCCTTATACAAAAATCCCCAAATATTAATAAGTCCGAGAACTGCTCTCTTTCTAGATGCCTCATCGGGATGATTCTTGTCTACTTTCGGCTTACCTGTTTCAGGATCAATTGGTTCCTTTAACCAAACCACTTTGCCTTGGTATTTGTCTCCATTCTTATAGATACGCACCATAGCAGTCCCTTCACCTGTTTTCCAAACCCCTACTATATCATCAGGATTATTGGGATTTGATGCAAAAGCTGAGTTAACTAATAATAAAACAGATAAAAACAATGAATGTATAATTGAATTTTTCATGGTAAGTTTTTTTTGATCTAAAAAATAATAGCAACAAATATATAATACACTTTTATAAATAAAAAAAAGGCCCTGAAAATTGGTATTATTTATAATAAAAAACCTTATTTGAATTCATGTTTTAAACCCAAATTCATATTTATTTTATAAATTGGGGCCTAAATATTACACCATGACATTCAAATCAACCTCATTATTTCTTTTTGGAATCCTTGTAAGCTTTTGCAGCATCGCACAAGATTATCCAACTGATTATTTAAGCGCATCTTTTCATGCAGATCGACGAGCCGCTGTAAAAAAGCAATTATCGGACAAGGGCGTAGGTATCTTTTTTGCCGGACAAACGCGTCAACGAAGCAATGATACCGATTTTCCATATGCACAAAACAAAAATTTCTATTATTTAACTGGCCTAGATGAGCCAAATGCTGTTTTATTATTATTCAAACAACCTGTGAGCCTCTTAGGTAAAACAGGAACTGAATTTATATTTGTCCAAAACCGAGATCCTTTCAAAGAATTGTGGACTGGAAAAATCTTGGGTGTTGATGGATTTAGGGCGAAAAGTAATATGGAAAACATATTCATTAATGAGGAATTCAAAGCTAGCACACTCCCTATGGCTAGCATTGACTCGGTATTTAGCCTATTTCGCACGGAAGGAATTTTCAATAAATACAAAGCAAAGGAAGATGCACTTTCACGTATGGCAGGAACCGTTGACAGCCTAATCGCAACCTCTAAAAAACCTGTAGCAACGCGTTCTACCTTAAACATTATGCGAAACTTAAGAGGAATCAAAACAGCTGAGGAAATCACATTAATCAAAAAAGCTGCTTCAATCAGTGCATTGGGACATAATGATGTCATGCGTTCTATAAAACCTGGTATGAAGGAATTCCAAGCACAAGCCATTATGGAATATCATTTTAAAAATAATGGTTCTGAATTTCCAGGCTATGGCAGTATTAATGGATCAGCCGAAAACGCATGTGTGCTCCATTATGTAACAAATTTGAAAACAATCAAAAATGGTGATTTACTTTTAAGTGACTGTGCTGCTGAATACCACGGGTATACAGCAGATGTAACAAGAACTATTCCGGCTAATGGAAAATTCACTGAGGCTCAAAAAACACTATATGAGATTGTATTAGCTGCCCAAGATGCTGGAATCGCCGCATGCCAAGCAGGTGCTCCCATGGCCAATGTAGATGCAGCTTCACGCGCAGTTGTTTATGCCGAATTAATAAAATTAGGCATCGCCAAAAATAATATGGAAGCTAGAACTTATTTTCCCCATGGAACTTCCCATCATTTAGGATTAGATGTTCATGATTTAGGACCCAGCACACTTCTACCAGGTGTTGTTATCACCGTTGAGCCAGGAATTTATATTCCAGCAGGCAGTAAATGTGATAAAAAATGGTGGAACATTGGTATTCGAATTGAGGACGATATTTTAATTACAGAAAAAGGCCCTGAGAACTTATCTGCTGGTTCACCTAGAAAAGTGGCAGATATCGAGAAAATGGCTAAACAGAAAAGAGTTATTCAAAATTAAATAATTGCTAAACCTATAAAAAATGGCCTTTCACCAGGCCATTTTTTATTTATTCATTTCATGTTCTAAGAGAGATTTAAGTTCTGCTGACTTTTCTTTCTGTGCAGTAGATACATTATTTTTTTCTGTAGGATCAGTTTTTAAATTATATAGTTGGTCTTCCGAATCATTCCCTAGTTCAATATTAACCAGTGGATTTAATCTAGCTCCTTTCCCACTTTTTATGAATTTCCAATCTCCTTTTTTAATCGCTAAGGTTCCCGCTTGTTCAATGATATATTCGCGTCCGATCTTATCTTTTCCCAACCATGCATTCAAATTAGCTTTGGAGTCTTTGGCAGAATTCTCGTTATATTCAGTACCCAGCAATTGATTCATCGTAGCTAAAAAATCAATCTGAGAAATCAAGGCATTTGACTTACCCGCTTGAACTTGCTTCGGCCATTTAACAATGAACGGAACCCTTGTACCAGCTTCAAAAGAACTATATTTTCCTCCCCTTAAAATTCCAGCAGGTTGGTGCAATCCTAAATTCTCCTTGGAACCGTCGATATATCCATCATCCACCACGGGACCATTATCGCTTGTCAAAATAACTAATGTATTGGGTGTTAAACGTAAAGAATCAAGCGTTTTCATCAATTGGCCCACCGAGTCGTCCAATTGCAATAAAGCATCTCCCCTATTGCCAAAACCACTTTTTCCCAAAAACCTTGAATGTGGAATTCTGGGTACATGAATATCATGTGTAGCAAAGTATAAAAAGAAAGGACTTTTTTGATTACGAATCATGAAGGACTTCGCTTTATTAGCCAATGTTTGGGCCATGTCTTCATCATCCCATAAAGCTTGCTTTCCGCCCACCATAAAGCCAATTCTGCCTACTCCATTGACAATCGTATTATCATGTCCATGGGAATGTTTCATCTTTAAAAGCTCCGGATTTTCCTTGCCTGTCGGCATACTACCAATTTTTTTAAGGTAATTCACCTCAATGGGATCTTTTGTATCCAAGTTTCGAACATGGTCATTTTCAATATAAACACAGGGAACTCGATCACCTGTAGCAGGCAAAATAAACGCTTCCTTAAAACCGATATCTAAAGGACCATGTTCGATTTTTCCATTCCAATTAGGGCCACCCAATGGCCCTAAACCTAAATGCCATTTGCCGATAGCCGCTGTATTATACCCCGCTTTTGAAAAAATAGTCGCAACGGTTTGTTGGCCTGCGGGAATTAACGCCGACGCGTCTCCAGTCGCCACACCCGTATCTTTTCTGCGAAAAGCATATTCTCCTTTGAGCAAAGAATATCGTGAGGGAGTGCAGGTAGCAGACGTTGTATGCGCCTGGGTAAACAATAGCCCTTTTCTAGCTAATTGGTCTATATTAGGCGTTTTAATCGTCTTAGATCCATAGCAACCTAAATCACCAAAGCCTAAATCGTCCACATAAATGACGATTACGTTGGGTTTTTGCCCAAATGTTAAAAACGACACACACACGAAAAGAAGTACTTTGATACTAGATAAAAACTTCATAAACTTTAGATTTTTATTTTAAATATTTAATTAATTCCACTCCGGCCAATAAAAAACAACCTGTCCCAAAATCTTCAAAGTCAGGCACATGAGTATATGAAACGGGCTGTGAATCTTTAGGCTCCTTTCCAGTTCCTTGTACATTTCCTAAAAAACCATTGGGATGGACGCAGGTTGACAAAGCATCCCAACCAGCTAAAATAGCTCGATCAAATTTCTTTTTAGGCAATAATTTATTTCTAACTCCCCAAGACATGCCATAGACAAACAAGGAAGTCCCTGTGGCTTCAGGACCACCAAAATGGGTAGGGTCCTTCAAGCTTACATTCCAAAAGCCATCTTTTCGCTGCAAAGGCAAAAGTGAATTAGCTAAATCAATAAAATCTTGTTCGTATTCAGCCCGGTGAGGAGCGTTTTTTGGCATCAATTCCAAGGTTCTCACCAAGGCCGCAAATACCCATCCATTTCCCCGGGACCAATAACAATTCTCTCCATTGGGTTCTTTATAGGGAGGAACAAAATCTTTATCACGCCACCATAAGCCTGCATTTCTATCATACAATCCCGAAGCCCCATGTTTGTTTTTCGTAAAGGCATATAAATCATACATTTTTTCAAAATATCGATTGTCGGAAAATCGAACGCCCAAGCGCGTAAAAACTGGCATACTCATTTGCAAACAATCCACCCAGGACCAATCATCCGCTTTGACTGAATTCACCATTAAATCCACATTAGCCTTGATGGGGAAAATTCGCAAAGAATCTGCTTGAAAATCGAATAAGTCGAGGTAAATCTGTCCGCAGGCTTGATTGTCGGCATTACGTGTTTTTATCCCGTCTCGTAGATTCCATTGATGGAAATTCGCCCAGTCCAACATATATTTCATGTCAGAGGCTTTGGGATCAATCTTATATAGTTCCATCAGCCCCTCATAAAAAACAGCACGGGTCCAAATATTAGATGGCCGAATGCGATCTGGCCGAGGAATAGGAGCTGAAACATCTGGCCATTTTTGTTGGAAATAGGCTTTAGCTACATGTAATTTCGCCAAAACTTCTGTGGTTTTTGGCTTAGCAAATCCATGAAAACTTATTATTAATAAAATTAAAAAGATAAGTTTTTTCATTTTAAGCTAGATAAAACACAGAAGGCAAATTAACTGATACTGGGGAATTATCTGGATTGGCTTTCATAATATCACCCATAAAAGCCCACCATTTTTGCATGATTGACATTGCAGGTAATCCGTCCAATAAACGCAGATCTTTGGCTTCTAAATAGGCAAACAAGGTCAGCGTCTCTTCATCCAAAAAAATAGAATAGTTTTGTATACCCACTTCCTTCAAAAGCTCGCTCAATTCTGGCCAAATTTCATCATGGCGCTTCTTATATTCTGCCTCAAAACCAGGTAATAAAAACATTTTAAATGCTTTACGTTCCATATGTATATTATTGCTTTATGATTTTTATGAATTTATACAATGCCTCATCATCAAAATTCAAATGGGTGACAAATCGAATATATTGAGGACCAAACGGCGCACATTTAATGCCCAAGGAATCTAATTCGGCAACTTTAAGGGAAGCCTTTATATCATCCTTTAATTTAATAATAACAATGTTCGTGGTCACAGGCATTACTTCTGACACCCAAGCTAAACCTTCACAAGCTAATCCTATTTGCGTAGCGCGGGCATGATCATCCTTTAATCTTTCAACCTGATTATCTAATGCATATATTCCCGCAGCGGCCAATAATCCCGCTTGGCGCCAACCGCCTCCCAATCTCTTTCTAATTCTTCGCGCTTTTTTGATAAAATCGTTGGAGCCCAACAAGACAGAACCGATAGGAGCACCCAATCCTTTGGAAAGACAGACAGAAATGGAATCAAACCATTGGCCAAATTGCTTAGGATTTTGTCCACTCGCAGCCATAGCATTAAAAATACGAGCACCATCCAAGTGTAAAGGAATCGAAGCATGTTTACAAAAATCAGCTATTTCCTGAAGCGATTCTGAAGTGTAAATACTTCCTCCGCCCTTATTCACCGTATTTTCTAAACTGACTAATTTACTTTCACAGGCATGAATGTCATCAGGTGAAATGGCATTTGCAATTTGATCTTTAGACAATCGGCCCAAATCACCCTTTAATAATTTAACCGAGGCACCCGCATTCGCCATAATTCCTCCCCCTTCATATAAATAGATATGCGACAACTCATCACAGATAACCTCTTGGCCTTTAGAAACATGTGCCGAAATAGCAATCTGATTCGTCATGGTACCGGAGGGACAGAATAATGCATTTTCCATTCCAAACAATTCAGCTACTTTAACTTGCAAATTATTTACCGTCGGATCCTCCCCAAAAACATCATCCCCCAAAGGTGCCGAAAACATCGCATCGCGCATTCCTACAGTAGGTAAAGTAAACGTATCACTCCTCAGTTCAATCATGGGAATTTTTAATAAAATGAGATAAGAAAAATAGTCGAATCAATGGCATCAATCCAACTAAAGCAATGTATGGAAAGTAAAATAGGGTCCAAATAACTCCAATCGTAGTTAATATAAAGACAATTCGGCAATATAAGGTCCACCATTCAGCCCTATTTTTTCTCGCAAACCAAATAACCGCCGGAAAATTCAATGGAAACAACAACAAGGAACTAGGATTATATGCCATTACTTCGTGATCTGTGCCAATAGCCAAAAAGAATATAAACCAAGCTAAAATTCCTAAAAGCGAAAATAAAATGACATCAAAAATGAAGATTTCAACCTTTCGTTTTTTGAATGAGATGAAAGCAATCAACAAATTAATCAACAACAATAAAGGAATGGGGCCAAACCAATCATAATTTTCTTGCTCTGATGGTTTTGAAACAAATACATCGAAAGGGGCATCTGCTAATTTTTGACCATTCACCTCAGCTTGTTGGACCGAAAGATTTAAATTATCAGGTAAATAACATGACTCTGAGGCATTGGCAACATGATTAGCGGGAACCCCTAATGCTAAATTCATCCCAAACGTAACCCAGGAATTCGTTTTCAAATAGTCGTTCATCCAATCACGATATGATTTACCTTCTAGACTCTTATAATTCTTCCATTTAAATGCGCCTGGAGATGCCTTTTCAATCATATCTCTGAGCCTAGTGGAACAGTTATCATAAAAGAATTTGTACTGATAGTTTTTATTTTCGGGTAATAAATTGGTTTCTAATGCGGAGAAAATCTGCATTTTCTGTGGATCGGTCAATTTTAAATTTTGAATTTGGATGCCTCTTTTTTCAATTTCAGAATAATAGTACACTAAATCATTCATGGAATTATATGAAATC
Organism: Cytophagaceae bacterium; assembly: GCA_947486835.1. GTDB lineage: Bacteria > Bacteroidota > Bacteroidia > Cytophagales > Spirosomataceae > Aquirufa. Next base: position 11,968 of record CANKVC010000004.1, read on the forward strand.
GAATAAGGCAGCGTTCCTCTTAAAAATTTGAAATAAAAATTATCCGTATTAAAATCAAAAGTTCCATAACTGTATGCCCGATCAATCCCTTGATCCGGATCATTCACCCAAATAACAGCATGACCAAAAGCAGCATGCAGTTCTTTTCCAGGAGCAAAAGTAACCAAAGAGACCTGAGCACGCGGGCTTAGTGTGGGAATAACGGCTGTTCCAATGAACGGTAAAAACAGAAAAAGGTATAAATAAAATTTCTTCATTATTTTCCGGCAATGACAATGACAATTTCCCCTCTAATTTTATCAGGATTTTGATCAAAATAGGTTAAAACTTCTGTAGCACTCCCTCGCACCATTTGTTCATGCATTTTACTTAATTCGCGTGCCACCATTATTGGCCTATCGGGCCCTATAAATTCAATAATCTGCTCTAAAGCTTTATGCAAACGATGGGGAGACTCATACAAAACTGTTGTTCTTTCCTCTTCCGCAATGGCTTTCCAACGGGTTTGTCGGCCTTTTTTATGAGGCAAGAAACCTTCAAAAACAAATCGATCTAAAGGAAATCCTGAATTTACTAATGCGGGAATAAGCGCCGTGGCACCCGGTAAGGTTTCTACATCGATACCCTGCTCAATACATGTTTTGACTAATAAAAAACCAGGATCTGAAATCCCTGGAGTACCGGCATCTGAAATTAAACCCACCACCTTGCCTTCTTTTAACAACTTAATGACTCCAGCTACACCCACATGTTCATTGTGCGCATGGTGAGCAAAAAGAGGTTTGGAAATATCTAAATGTTTAAGGAGTTGGCCCGAAGTCCGCGTATCCTCTGCAAAAATAACATCCACCTCTTTTAAAACTCGGATAGACCGTAAAGTCATATCTTCTAAGTTGCCTATGGGAGTGGGAATCAAGTATAATTTCATATTCGAAATTTAACCAAAAATGATTGAAATTATTTCATCGACATTAAAAGCTTTTTAAAAGCGCTAACAGAAATGACAAGCATGGGAATAAAGGATAAAAACAAAAAAGGGCCTGCATAAATGCAAGCCCTAAACGTAGAGAGTGAGGGATTCGAACCCCCGGGCCTGTAACAGCCAACAGTTTTCAAGACTGCCTCGATCGACCACTCTGACAACTCTCTATTTCCTAATCAGGATGCAAATTAAATCAAAAAATACTTTTTATGCAACCCTAAAGCCTTAAAATTGTTGAAATTAAATTCTTGATTGAATGAAGGCCAACTTACCTTCCAACGAAAGTTCATCAGGAATCCAATGAATAGGAATGCCAGAGCGTTCCATTTTTCGAAAAAATGTCATTTGGCGTTTAGAAAATTGCTGAATAGCGATGGTCAAACCTTGTTCAAATTCAACTCGGTTAATATCTCCTTGAACTAAATTTACCAGCCATTTATATTCTAAACCTAATCTGATTAAATCATTTGGATTAATGCCATCAGCAATCAATTGTTCTACTTCTTCGACCAATCCATTATTTAAACGATTCGTTAATCGATTAGCACATCGCATTCTTCGAATTTCAGCCATAGGATTTAGGCCAAAAACAATAAAGTCACGATTCAACTTAAGAGACTCGTTTGCAAAGTCGGTCATCCTAGAAAATTCATAATCTCGCAAAAGTGCGTCTAAATAAAGTCCCGTACCCCCACAAATAATAACTTGTTGGCCCATTGCCTCAACTTTCTCGATGGCTTTTAAAGCATCAAATTGGAAATGAGCCACAGAATAAGGTTCACCTACATCAAGAATATCAATCAAATGATATTTGACAGGGACTCCCCCATTTTGATATACATCCAAATCTTTTCCGGTACCAATGCTGAGGCCTCGATAAATTTGCCTAGAATCCGCTGAAATTATTTCCCCTTGAATGAATCGCGCCAAAGAAACAGCCAACTCAGTTTTACCCGATGCCGTAGGTCCTAGAACAACAATGATTGGCTTATTTTTTTCCATGAATCAAGAGCCTAGATTTAATGTTTCCTGAATTACAGGCATCAGCTGTTTTAACATCTTTTGCAAGAACTCGTTTCCCATTTTCTGCTATATTGAAATGCAAAGGAACAGTAATGAGTTCGTTTTTAAAACCAATTTTCTGAAAGGCCATTCCACCACTCCATTCCAAATCCGAATAGGTCATTATATTATCTACCTGATGCATGTTGGCATAAAATGAAATCAATTTTGTGAGTCCGCCTACGAGCCTAACGGAAGGATCCGTACAAATTTGAATCAATTCGGCTGAAATTTGAGCATTTCCATTCTCCGTTTTAAATACTCGGTCCTTGCCAAAAACGGCTATAGCAATCAGTGGATTTCCATCTACGTCAAATTCAGATTGAATATTACGAAATTGTCGGTGTGGCGGAACAATACAAGCCAAATAGGTTTTACCTCTTAAAAAGCCCAATAAATGATTTTTATCTGCAAATTTTCGAGCGTCCTTTTCCTCTAACATCACAACTTTCGTATCACGCGCAAAAATAGAAATGGGTTTATTGATTCGAAATGTCAGAAAATTCAAAATCCAATTCTTTTTATAATTCCAAACATCTTCCCAAATTCGAAAAGCTGAAAAACCATCACTTCTAAGGTTTACAATTTCTTGTTGGAAAGCAGCTAATTTACCTGAATCCAACCTTTTAAATTCAGCTAAACAAATCCCCTGAATGATGATTGAATTTTCTTTCGATTTCCAAATTGGAAAACTATCTTGCATATATGTTTGTCGTTCAAACCCTAATGAGGCAAGATGAACATCCAATTCAAGATAAAAATTTGATTTTTCGGGAATCATTTAATAAAAATAATGGTTCAAAGATACAGTGAAATTGAGTAGAAAGTGGTTAACAAACGCTTTGTAAATTTTAAATATACATTATGCAATTTAGATTTGAGTCGAGTAGAAATGAGGTGTCAACGTTCACAACCCAACAAATCAGAGATAATTTTTTGATCGAAAATATTTTTTCGGAAGATCAAATTGAACTAACCTATTCCATTTACGATCGAATGATTATAGGAGGGGCAATGCCAATAAACAAAACCCTTACTTTGGGAAATCCTGATAAACTCAAAGCCACCTACTTTTTAGAGCGCAGAGAGATGGGAATCATTAATGTGGGAGGAGAAGGTACAGTTTCGGCAGACGGAGTGGAATTTGAAATAGGCAAATTGAGTGCGGTCTATTTAGGAAAAGGGACGCAAAATGTCTCATTTAGTTCGAAATCGGCTAATGACCCAGCTTTATTTTATATTTTGTCATGTCCCGCCCATGCGACTTATCCGAATGTAAAGTTGGAAAAGGAAAATGTCATTACGGTCAACATGGGTGCTTTGGAAACTTCAAACCATCGCACGATTTATAAATACATTCACCAAGAGGGTATCCAATCTTGCCAGTTGGTCATGGGATTAACCATTTTAGAACCAGGATCTGTTTGGAATACCATGCCATCACATGTGCATGATCGCAGAATGGAAGCTTATTTGTATTTTGATGTGGACCCAGAGCATGCTGTATTGCATTTATTAGGTGAACCTACGGAAACGAAACACATGTGGGTGCACAACCATCAAGCAATTATTTCGCCACCTTGGTCGGTTCACAGTGGTTCAGGGACGAAAAACTATTCATTCATATGGGGAATGGCAGGTGAAAACAAAGATTATACAGACATGGATTTTTCTCCAATTAAGGATCTACGATAATGAAAAATATAGGATTAATTTGCTCGTTCTGGTTGGTGACTTTTGTGGGCCTAAGCCAAAATACACCCTATTCAGTTCAAATGGCTGAGTCATTAATGCATACGCATCAAGATTCCATTCAAGTAAAATTGGGTAAACCCGCGAACTGGGATTATGAACAAGGATTATATTTAAAAGCATTAGAATGGGTTTATCAACGTACTGGAGATGCTAAATACTTTACTTACATTCAGAAAAATATCAACAGCTTTGTGAGTCCATCGGGGGACATCAGAACCTATAAAGCATCGGAATTCAATTCAGATAATATCACGACGGGGAGAGCTTTGTTATTTTTATACCAAGAACTCAATACAGAAAAATACAAAAAGGCGGCCGACCTATTAATGAAGCAAATTTCAACGCAGCCAAGAACAAAGCAAGGAGGCTTTTGGCATAAAGATCGATATCCTGACCAAATGTGGCTTGATGGACTTTACATGCTTGAACCATTTTATGCCGAATACGGAAAAATCACAGGTCAAGATTATTGGTCAGATATCGTCATGCAGTTCCAATTAATGGAGAAAGGCGCATTAGACCCTAAAACTGGTTTATTGTATCATGCATATGACCATGAGAGGAAACAACCATGGGCTAATAAGTCAACAGGTCAGTCGCCAAATTTCTGGGGCAGGTCTATGGGTTGGTACATGATGGGCTTAGTGGATGTGCTGGATTATATGCCCACAAATCATCCTAAAAGATCCATTTTAATTAATCAATTAGCTCGATTATCAGCTGCCATATTGAAAATTCAAGATGCGAAAACGGGCCTATGGTATCAGGTACCTAATTTTCCTGGGAGAAAAGGAAATTACTTTGAAGCATCGTGTGCGAATATGTTTGTTTATGCGATAGCGAAAGGAATGCGAAAAGGGTATTTGCCACAAAATTATACCGATAAAGTTTCAAAAGCCTATGGAGGCATATTGAAAAATTTCATCACAAAAGATGCGCAAGGATATATTCACATTGAAAAAACAGTTAGTGTGGGTGGCTTAGGTGGCCAGCCCTACCGCGATGGTTCTTATGAATATTATTTAAGTGAGCCATTAAAAACGGATGATTTAAAAGGTGCAGGGCCATTTATTATGGCTTCATTGGAAATGGAAATTGCGAAAGAATTGGCGATTGGCCAAGGGAAAAAAGTTGTCCTAGATTATTACTTCAACCATGAATATAAGGTTTCAAAATCAGGCAAAAAGGAATTTAATAAATTTTATACCTGGGAAGAGCGGAAAGATCGCGGGTACAGTTTATTTGCTACTCAATTAGAGCAAATGGGACTTAAAACGGATTCATTATCAGTTGCCCCTACTTTTGAAAATTTAAAAAATGCTAATATCTACATCATTGTGGATCCTGATAATTTAAAGGAGTCTCCTACCCCAAATTATGTCCAAGCAAAGGATATTGATGAGATTGAGAAATGGGTGAAGCAAGGAGGTAATTTGATTTTGTTGGCCAATGACACAACAAATTGTGAAATCCCTAAATTCAATGAATTAGCTAAAAGATTTGGAATTGAGTTTGTGGGACCTAATTTAAATTTTGTACAAGGAACTCAATGGGAACAAGGAGCGGTGTACATTCCTGAGGGAAATCCCATATTTGCACCTTTGAAAAAGATTTATGTCAAGGAAATAACTCAATTGAAACTCAGTAAAACGGCAAAATCAATATTGAACATCAAAGATGCGGTTGTGATGGCAGAAGCGCAAGTTGGTAAGGGGAAGGTGATCGCCTTAGGAGATCCTTGGATTTATAATGAATATTTGAATAATCGAAGAACTCCTTTAGAATTTGAGAACTTCAAAGCTGCCAAAAAACTGATCGAATATTTATTAAAATAAGATTATCAGTTTTTAAATTGCTTAAATCAAATGCCCCCTTTAGCTTTAAAAATTTTGAAAATTTTTAAAGCTGGTTGCTGAAGCTCTGTTTTACAAATTATCAATTACTAAGGAAACTTATATCCCGTCATTTTTTTTAGTTGAGCCAAAGGTATTGAATAGCTTTGCCAATTAGGATTCAAGGTCTTTTCATTCGGAAATAAAATACACCAAACCTTATCTGGGGTGTAAACGACTTTCCAACAATATTTTGGGATGGGCATTTTGGTTGACCCTAGAGCGTCTTTGGCCCCAATGGCTCCTGCATAAATAACTAGCTTTTGTCCTCTCTTAGCCAATTTACGGCAATATGCTTCTAAACGTTCCCAAGGTCCCCGATTCAACTCTGGAGTTTGGGGCAACATATTGGACATCAAAAATGTTTCTCTGTTTAAAAAGACAGTAGACGTTCGATCTTCTGAATTACATAAATGTCCTCGGTCGTATCCCGTATACTTGTAATCAGACTCGTCAATCACATAAAATGATCTAGGAAAGCTATCGTCTTGAATAAATTTATTTGAGCGAGAAACAGAACCTACATCAGCGTCCACTAGCGTCCAGGCAACCCAATTGGCCCGACCCAAAACACCATCATAGGACATGACATAACCCGATTTTACAGATAAATAATTGGATGTAGATGCAGTATTTGCACCTGAAATATTCATAATTCCTACAGGCAAAACCTGTAGAAAAAATGAAATAATAAGATTTAAAATCATCTTTTAAACGAAAATAACCAAGATAATAAGGCTGGCTGCGCAAAGGTATTATCCCATGAATTATGATTCACCCCGGGATATTCCGTATACGTCACATTAGCTTTAGCCTCTTGTAAGGCAGCTACTAATTCCCTCGAATGTTTTACTGGAACTACCGCATCTGCATCTCCATGATTCACCCATAAAGGTAATTTTTTAGCATATTTTTTCACATAGGTCAAATCCGCCCCACCACAAATTGGAATGGCAGCAGCAAACATTTTTGGATTTCTTGAAACCGCTTCCATGGTCCCCATGCCACCCATCGATAAGCCCATGATGTATAAACGTTTTTTATCGGCAACTTTCGATTTAACCAAACTTTTGACCAAATCTATGGCAGATTGTAAAGGCCAATTGATATTTTGGGAATAGTCGAATACAAAGGAAGTTGGCTTTTGTGTTCGATCAATCTTCACTGAAGACCAATAGGAATCTTTGGGACATTGAGGAAAAATAACAATCGCAGGGAATTTGGCTTGGTTTTCCGGATTCAAAAAAACTTGAGTTCCATATTTCATTTGTGCCACGTTATCATCTCCCCGCTCACCCGCACCATGCAAAACCAAAACAACTGGATATTTGGTAGAAGGGTTATAATTGGTCGGGTATAAAATCTGATAGGATAAACTTTGACCTGACTCATTCACATAGGATTTCTTTTCAAAAACACCTTGAGCGAAAATTTGTACACTTAAAAAAAGAAGCGCTAAGGCAATAAATAATTTTTTCATAAGATTTTTTCTAAAATTAAATAAAATACGGATGGACATAATAGGCAACCCATCCCGGTTGCAAAAGTAGCTGTTAATGCGCCATAGGGAACTAATTTGGTATCTGTAGCCGCTAGACCAGCTGAAACACCTGATGTGGTACTCATCATTCCCCCATAAATCATCGCACTATGTGCATTATTTAAACCAATATAGGGGGCAATAAATGGGGTAGAAATCGTGACAAAAATAGATTTTACAACGCCAGTAGCAATGCTTAATGCAATTACCTCAGAACTAGCTTGTAAAGCGGCTCCTGTCACTGGACCTACGATAAAAGTACAAGCGCCTGCTCCAATAGTGGCTATACTTTTAGCATCATGATAGCCCAAAAAAACAGCAATAATGGCGCCGCCAACAAAAGATACGGTTGTTCCTAAAACTAAAGAAATGGCTCCGGCTAAACCTGTTTGACGAATCAACATAAAACTGGCACCCATCGCGGTAGATACAATGGCAAAATCCCTAAACATGGAACCACCTAATAATGACATTCCTGAGAAAATAGAAATGTCCGCAATTCCCTTAGATCCACCTGTATATAATCCTGAGAAATAGGCGACAATTAAACCTAATAAAATGGCAACTGCCGCTCCAGGTATCTTATTTTTCAAGACATGTTTGGAAATTAAAAAACCCAAATAGCTAATGATACCCACCGCCACAAACGCAACAATCAAGCCATTCTTTTCGAAAAAGTTGACAATAATTTCCATCTTAGTTGTTTAATGGTGATTTAGTTAATTTAACTAATAATGGAATGCATGCGAAACACATAAAAACAGGAATGACACCCGCGAGAATGGCTAATAAACCAGAATTAAGTGCCACCACCACGTTTTGGGTGGCTGACATAGCCACAATAACGGGAATGTACATTTGGCTCCAAAACAAAATTCCTTTTTCCGCTTCAGCAGAAAATAAATTCCGTTTGTTAAAATAGTCATGTGCTAAAATCAAAAATAACATGGCAAATCCAACTCCCCCGACATTGGCTTTAACACCAATCCATTTGGCTAAAAATTCGCCTACCAATTGGCCTAATATATAACAGGCCCCTAAAAATGAGACTCCATAAATAACCATTATTTTATTCGTTTTAACATGTCAGAAATAGGAAATCGAATCGCTTGACCCATGGGTTTTTTACCTCGATAGCCAATCACGCGCATTTCGACAGCATCCTTGGGCACAGTGATAACTCCTAATGCAGCAGGATAATAATGGTCGGGCAACGAGTGATCGAAACTATAGTGGAATGAAATGTTCCCCACTTCTGCTGTCATATTAACTTGAATCTCCCCCTTTGATGTTTTTGAAAACTTGAAAATAGGGTCATACATGCTTCGAGCGTATTTAATTTCAGCCATATCTGATCTTTCAAAATGATTTTCGACTCGGCTGATAAAATTATCCCAATTTTTATTATCGTTTTTTGACCATAAATCTTCTGCCACAGCCCATGCCCGAGGATATAACATATATTGAAGATGTCGGTAATTAAATAATTGCTCAGACCATAAATTTGCTTGGCCACCTTTAATTAATTCAGCATTTACGCCTTGAGGTACCGGATTGAAATCATAGGAGTTTTTCAGCCGAACGGTTTCATAGACAGGAGGCTCAATAATTCCATCGCCCTGCATTAAATCTAGATATACATTTGAATTAGGCGTCATGACCACTTGGTGTCCATCATTTGCCGCCTGAATACCTCCTTTAATACCTCTCCAAGACATAACAGCTGTATTTTTTGGTAGTCCACCGCCTTCTAATATCTCATCCCAGCCCATCATTTTTTTCCCTTTTGAAGTAATGATTTTTTCCAATCGGCGCGTAAAATAGGCTTGAACTTCCTGAGAATTTTTTAACCCTTCCTTGATTCTCAAGGCTTGTATTTGAGGATTTTTATCCCAATAATTTTTGGGACATTCATCTCCACCCATGTGAATATATTCAAAGGGGAATAATTCAGACACTTCACCAAAAACCTTATCTAAAAAGGTGTACACCTTTTCATTGGCAGGACATAATGTATTATCCTGCAAAGCAATCGCATGATCGGTAGACCAATCAATAAAAGGCTCCCCGGAAATTACTTGGTAATTTACTGCCTCAGGGGTACATGAAAGTTCTGGATAAGAAGCTACAGCGGCCATTGAATGCCCAGGTACATCGATTTCAGGCATGATATCGACAAATCGATCTTTGGCATATTTAACCAATTCTCTTATGTCATCTTGCGTAAAAAATCCACCAAAATCACGAGGTTCATTCGGCTCAGGTTTAGAAAACTCCGTAAATCGGCCTATTTTCTTCACATTAAAAGCGCCCTTTTTAGTCAAATTAGGGAATGATTTTATTTCAATGCGCCAACCTTCATCATCCGTCAAATGCAAATGCAATAAATTGTATTTATAAGCGACCATTTCGTCAATAAATTGCTTTACCTGATCCTTAGTAAAGAAATGCCGCGCTACGTCAAACATCATTCCGCGCCATGCAAATCTTGGCGTGTCCTGAATATTCGCAAAAGGAATTTTCCAAGATACACCATTTACTATCGTTTTTGACTCTATTTCTTTGGGTAATAATTGGCCTAACGTTTGAATTCCATAAAACAAACCAACGGGATTATTAGCCAAAATCTGCACTCCACTCTGATTCACTTGAAGGCGATAACCTTCTTTTCCAAGCGATGAATCAAACGATTTATTTAAAACAAATCGAATATTAGCTTTCGCCTGATCCCCATAAACCCATTTTAATTTATAGCCAGTGGCTTTTTTGAGTTTTTCAGAAAATAAGCTGAAAGCCACTTTTAGGCTAGGATCATTAGGTCCCGACAAAGTCAAAGATGAAGGCAGAGAATAAGAACCCTTTGGGTATTCAGCCTTTAATGGAATGGGAATAATAGAAGGTGTTTGACCCCTAAAAACATAGGATGTCAAACAAATGAAAGTTAAAATTACATACTTCATAAATTACTTAAACTAAAGATTTTCTTGCCTCACGATCGGGATCTAAAGCAAGCATTGATTGATCATTTAATATCATGGTCTCCCCTTTTTCTGACGTATAAGGCTTCCAGTTAGGCAAACCACCTCCATTTGGGTTTCCTGTTCTAACAAAATTCAAAAAGCTTTTAGCCATTTTTTCTGACAATGCTCTAGGACGTTTACCACCTCCGGTATGAGTTAGCATTAAGTCCGTATTATAAAACCAAAAGCAAATGTCATCGCAATGAAAAGCACGCATTCTGCCGTCAAATAGCGGTGGTTGCCAGCCGAACCAAGAAACATACACGGGAGCTTTTTTCTGTCCCGACTTCACATTCGCTGTTGCTATAGCATTTTTACGATTGGAATTAATTAATGCCCAGATTTCAATCGGCTTAGCCTCAGGGAAATTTTTAGCATAAGCATCAACTACATTACTAGTTTGATCAGCAAACCTTGTTTTTAGTTTCTCTTTGACTCCTGACAAAGTTATTGTTTCCAAAAGAGCATCTGTTCTAGATGGAGATTGCTCATGAAAAGTTGTATTAATTAATAAAGGAATATCGGCTGAAAAATGAGAAGAATCTTTAAAGAATTCCCCGGCAGCTAGGTATTGACCATCGCCTACAGGTGAAAAACCTGCTCGGGCAATATTCATACGCTTAGCTTCATCCCCCATTTTAGCGGCTGCTTTATTGGCCACGTCAATGTATTCACGCCAAGAAAGTTTCTGCAAACCTTTGATATCACCCGGTTTCAAACCAGCTTCTTCCATAATTTTAAGTCCAACTTTCTCAGCAAATTCTTTGTTGGTCCCACTCAATGAACTACCACTCAAAGCCACCGCTTTATGAAACAATCCTTTGGCAGATGGCATATTCATTAAAGTTGTCACTTTAGAACCTCCGCCAGATTGACCTATAATGGTCACATTACCTGGATCGCCACCAAAATTTGAAATATTATCTCGGATCCATTCCAATGAAGCGACCATATCTAAATTACCTACATTTCCTGAGGCTGGATGACCACCAGCCGCAGAAAGCTGACTATAACCTAAGGCCCCTAAACGATGATTAATTGAACAAAAAACAACATCACCAAACCTCGAAAGATTTTCCCCATGATATCCATCCTGCTCTATGGCATTCCCATTCGTATATCCACCCCCGTGCAACCATAAAATAACAGGCCTTTTTTTCTGATCTAATGTAGGAGTCCACACATTGATGCGCAAACAGTCTTCAGAAACATCATCATAATTCCAATGATCCACAAAAGAAGCATATTGATTTGCATACCGATTGTCCATGATTTGAGGAGCTGTATTTCCCCACCAAACGGCAGGACGAGTTTCGGTCCAAGGATTAGGTTTTTGAGGAGGCATAAACCGATTGCTTCCCGACGTATCCGCTCCATAAGGTATGCCTAAAAAAGTATGGATTCCGCGAAGTATGAAGCCGCGAACTTTTCCGTATTGTGTGTTAGCGACTGCAATATTATCGCCAACAAATAATTGTTGATCATCTAAAGATAGAGATTTAGAATCCTTTGAATAACCGTTATAATGCCCTAGGCTTAAACTTGCTGAGCCAAGGCCCAAAGATTGAATGAAATCACGACGACTTGCTTTCATAATTTAATGGTTTAGTTTCCTTAAAGTTGACGCAAAATGTATGTAAATCCAAATCCTTTTTTATTTTTGTAACAATAAGCATTATATACGAAACAAAATCATGAATGAAACTGCCACGCTTGCTGCTCAGCAAGTAGAACTTACACACGCTATTGACACAGTTTGGGTCGCCATTTGTGCGGCATTAATCTTCCAGATGGAAGGTGGATTTGCTCTTTTAGAAGCGGGATTTGTCCGATCTAAAAATGCGGTCAGCATTATCGCCAAAGTAATGATTGACATCTTATTTGGTGGGGTTGCCTTTTACTTAGTCGGTTTTGGAATTGCCTATGGCCATTCGAATGGCTATTGGGCCTTCGATTTTGGTATTTCAAAAGAAGATTTAGGATTAGGATTGACCATTTCGAATAGTCTATTTTGGTTTATCCAAATGGGCTTTGCGGTGGCTGCTATTTCCATTGTTTCCGGTGGAGTAGCCGAGCGAATGAAAATGTGGTCCTATGCCGTTTTTGTTACGATATTTTGTGCTGTGATGTATCCGTTGGCAGCTAATTGGGTTTGGAATCCAAACGGCTGGTTAGCCGTGCAAGGCTTTAATGATTTTGCAGGTTCTGCTGCTGTTCACGCGATGGGTGGATTTGCAGCCTTAGCTGGTGCAATCGTTTTAGGACCTCGATTAGGAAAATACAATGAAGATGGGAGCATCAATGCGATACCGGGACATAATCTAACTTTATCGGCCGTTGGAGCTTTTATGTTGTGGTTTGGTTGGTTCGGATTCAATCCCGGATCCACCTTAGGGGCAGTCGGAAAATGGGAATTAATAGGTTCAGTCGCTACAAATACATTTTTAGCTTCAGCCGCAGGAGGAATTTCAACGATCTGTTATACTTTTTTACGGTACAAAAAAGTGGATATAACCATGGTGATCAATGGAGTATTGGCCGGTTTAGTGGCCATTACGGCAGGATGTAATGTAGTAAGTCCAAACAGTGCATTAATCATCGGATTGGTGGCTGGAACTTTAGTAGACATGGCTGTCGTGATCGTAGATAACATGAAAATAGATGATCCCGTGGGAGCCATCGCAGTTCATGGAATAAATGGTTTCTTTGGAACGATTGCCGTAGGTTTATTCTCAGAAAAAAATGGCTTATTTGTGACCGGTGAAACGAGCCAATTAATCGTTCAATTTACAGGGGTAGCGGTGATCAGTGTATTCTCATTTGTTCTAACCTATACCATTTTTAAAATATTGAAAGCGACCATGGGAATTAGACTAAGTCATAAAGCAGAGTCAGCGGGTATTGACGCAGTTGAATTTGGAGTAGAATCTTATACAACATTTGAATAATAGCTAAATAAATTAGATATGAAAAAGGTAGAAGCCATTGTAAAACCATCGAAATTAAAAGCTATTCAAAAGGGCTTGATCGATGCCAATATCCCTTGCATGACCGTGGTTCCCGTTCGGGGAGCCGGTTTACAACAAGGCTATTCAGAGATTTATCGGGGTACCGAAAAATCATTAATCTTATTACCTAAAATCATGATCATTTGTGTGGTCAGCGATGAAAACCTAGAAAAATGCTTAAGTGTGATCTTAGACAATGCCTCAGAAGGAAACACGGGGGATGGAAAAATCTTTGTTTATGATGTCCAAGATGCGATTAGGATTAGGACGAGAACGAGGGGGATTGAGGCGATTAGGTAGGTTTAGGTAATAGGTAAGAGGTAAGAGGTAAGAGGTATTAAGTAATAGGTATTAGGTAATAGGTAATCGTAGGGGACGGGTTTACCCCGTCCTAATTTTTTATCGTTTTTATGACGCGCATGCGGATAAACATCTCCTCAGAATACCATTTTAGCGCACGAGTCTTTTTAATCATGGGCGCGTGCTCTTTACTTTTATAAGCGAAACTATCCAAGATTTCTTCCGACTCCCAAAGACTTAATGTGGCTTGTTCCAACAGGGGGAATTCCCCTACCCCTTTGGCAAATAGCAAACCACTTTTTGAAGATAAGTACTTGCTAGCATGAGAGACATTGAACCAAAATAATAGGGATTTATACCAAACGATACTCGCACGCGTCAAAACCAAAACAGGTCCACTTCCTGGGTCTTCTTTGATTTCAAAAGGATTGTTTCCATTCCAAGTTCCATGACCCTTGATGGCCACGGTATCCCAGCCTTTCATTTCGCTTATTTGGTTTTTTAAAGCAGACCAACGCGCGTTCGTTTCAAAAAAATCATCCGAAGCTTTTTGAGACTCAAATACACCCAAAAAGGCATACATAGAAAAATCAGGCCAAACAGAAAAACCATTTCCAGCACCCACACCCAAATGTTTTGAAAATAACAAACCCGCATGATTCCAAGGATTCACTAATGAAATTCCCATTTGAGCAAAAGCAAAACGCTTATTTGAAAAGCCCTCAAAAGTTAAAAATCGAATTGAAATAATTTTTTCACTCATTTACATCTAAATTAGCCTAATTTTGAACAAATATATCGACAATAAGGTTTAAAACAACATGAACAATTCTGGTAAAAAAGGTTTTTATTTTAAACAATATGAGGAAAAAGGCACATCCCCTTTTGATAAACTTTTTGGCATATTTAAAGAATTAATCACTCATACATCGGGAGATTTTGATGAAGCCATTGATTGGCTACGTGAATTGGACAAGGAATACGAATTGACCGATGAGAATTATACCATTGAAGATTTTATTGAGGATTTAAAAGCCAAAGGCTATATCCGAGAAGAAATAGACGCCGAAGGCGGATCTGGTTTAGGCATTACGGCAAAGACGGAAAGGGCGATACGCCAACAAGCTTTAGAAAATATCTTTGGGAATTTGAATAAAAGCGGTGCTGGAAACCATAAAACCAAAGCTGCTGGACTAGGAGATGAACTCACGGGCGAATTCAGAAGCTATCATTTTGGAGATGGATTAGAAAAAATATCCCTAACCGAGAGTTTGAAAAATGCGCAAATAAATCATGGAATTGGGTCTTTCGAATTAACAGAAGACGATTTAGTGGTGGAGGACTCAACCTATAAATCCCAAATGAGCACCGTATTAATGATCGACATCAGTCATTCCATGATCCTTTATGGGGAAGATCGCATTACACCGGCTAAAAAAGTGGCCATGGCTTTAGCGGAACTCATCACAACTCGCTATCCAAAAGACACGATTGACATCTTGGTTTTTGGAAATGATGCATGGAGCATCTCCATTAAAGATATTCCCTATTTGAAAGTTGGGCCTTATCACACCAATACCGTCGCTGGATTACAATTAGCCATGGATATTTTACGAAGAAAAAGGAATACCAACAAACAAATCTTTATGATTACGGATGGTAAACCCAGCTGTGTTAAGGAAAGAGACGGGACCTATTACATGAATAGCAATGGCTTAGATCCTTATGTAACAGAAAAATGTTATACCCAAGCGGCCCAAGCGCGGAAATTGCATATTCCGATTACCACATTTATGATTGCCAGAGATTCGTATCTCCAACAATTTGTAGACAAATTCACCGAAACTAACCAAGGAAAAGCATTCTATACGGGTTTAAAAGGTTTGGGAGAAATGATTTTTCAAGATTACGAAACAAATAGAAAGAAAAGACTAAAATAAAATGATCAAAAATTTAGGTGAATTAAAAGCTTCTGGTTACGCCAGCAAATCAATTAAAGACGAATTAAGAGATAATTTAATCAAGCACATGCAGGCGGGAACGACTGTTTTTGAGGGCGTTCACGGTTTTGAAAATTCCGTTATTCCTGAATTAGAGCGAGCCATTTTATCACGCCACAATATAAATTTATTGGGTTTGCGAGGCCAAGCAAAAACACGTTTAGCCAGGTTGATGGTCAATTTATTAGATGAATACATTCCCTTCGTTGAAGGCTCTGAAATAAATGATGATCCATTGTCCCCTATTTCGCGTTTCTCACGTGATTTAATCGCTGAAATGGGAGACAAAACACCCATCGCATTTTTGCATCGGTCCGACAGGTTTGCCGAAAAATTAGCAACTCCTGATGTTACTGTGGCTGATTTAATAGGCGATGTGGATCCCATCAAAGCTGCTAATTTAAAACTATCCTATGCAGATGATCGAGTGATCCATTTTGGAATGATCCCGAGAGCAAATCGGTGCATTTTTGTCATCAATGAAATTCCAGACCTTCAAGCGAGAATTCAAGTAGCCTTATTTAATATTCTTCAAGAAGGTGATATTCAAATTCGTGGATTCAAATTGCGTTTGCCCTTAGATATGCAATTTATTTTTACGGCAAATCCGGAGGATTATACCAATAGAGGAAGTATTGTGACCCCTTTAAAAGATCGAATTGGCTCTCAAATTTTGACTCATTACCCAGAAAGTATTGCGATAGCTCGTAAAATTTCCTCACAAGAAGCTAGGATAAATTCAAATCAAATAAGTGCAGTGCATGTGCCTGAATTAGCTTATGATTTATTAGAGCAAATTTGTTTTGAAGCTAGAGAGAGTGAATATGTGGATAATAAAAGTGGAGTGAGTGCTCGGATGAGTATTTCCATGTTAGAAAGTTTAATTAGCACGGCAGAACGTAGAGCGCTGTTAGCAAAAGAAACATCGACAAGCGTTCGATTATCCGATTTCATGGGCATTATCCCTGCCATTACAGGAAAAGTTGAGTTGGTATACGAAGGCGAACAAGAAGGCGCTGCATTCGTAGCTGAGCAGTTGATCGGCTCAGCGATCAAAACATTTTTACCTGGCTTATTTCCTAAGATAGAGAAATTGACCAAAAAAATAGAAGACACCCCTTATTCCCCGTTAATGGAAGCCATTTTTACTGAGGGAGGTATCGTAATTTATGACGAAAGTACAGAAGCTGATTACCGAAGCTCGTTAGATGCCATTAAACCCTTGGAGGATTTGGTTAAAAAATACCAACCCAATATCCTGGCAACTGATCGTTATTTTCTGAAAGAGTTTGTGTTATGGGCATTAGCCGAACACCACAAACTAGGTAAAGATCGGCTCACAGATGGGTTCCAATTTAAAGATTTATTAGATATTTTATAAAAAATTAAGCCTCATTTAGAGGCTTTTTTTTATATAATTTGTGTTTATTTACCCCTCTAATCTCTTAGATTTTAAATAGATTAAGTTAAACGCTATTTCTATTACATTGAAAACCATGAAACACATCCATAGGGAAACTCATTCGCGACGTAAATTTGTTGAAAAAGCAGGAATCGGATTAGCATCTATGGCATTCATCCCAAAATTCAATTTCTTAAACACGTCACAAGCCGAAAATAAAGTACGCATAGGCATTATCGGAGGTAGATTTGGTGCTAGCTTTCAATTTCATGAGCATCCAAATTGTATCGTAGAGGCAGTCAGTGATCTGCGCTTAGATAGGCGCGAAAACTTGATGAAAGTCTATAAATGTCGCAAAAGTTATTCTTCCCTAGAAGAGTTAATCCAGGACTCTAACATCGACGCAGTGTTCATAGCCACCCCTGCTCCAGATCATGTCAAACATGTTATAGCAGCATTGAATGCAGGAAAACATGTTTTATGTGCCGTGCCAGCCGCTTTAAATTTGGAAGAATGTTATCAATTGAAAGAAGCGGTCATCAAATCGGGTTTAATTTATATGATGGCTGAAACTAGTTATTTCAGACAAAACACAATTTCGGTTAGGAAATTATATCAAGAAAATAGCTTTGGCGAAATCTTTAGTGCGGCGGCTGAATACAACCATCCCGGTCTTGAAACTTTATGGTTTGAGGACAAAAAACCTACTTGGCGACATGGATTACCCCCAATGCTCTATCCCACCCACTGCACCTCATTTTTAATTTCAGTCACAGGAGAGAGATTAACCAGTGTGAGTGCATTGGGTTATGGAGATCAAAGTCCACTATTAAAAAACAATCCGTATAACAACCCATTTTGGAATGAAACGGCCTTTTTTCAAACCAATAAAAATCATCCATTCCGAGTGGAAGTTAATTGGAAAGGTGCATTAAGGAATGCGGAACGTGCAGAGTGGCGTGGTGAAAAAATGAGTTTTATTTCATCAGCATCTGAGTCGAATGAACACACGATTATTCGTAGTGTAGAAACGATGGGGAAAGATGATGCGGGTTTTCAAATAAAAGAAAACAGAATTGAAAAATATGCCCAAGAAAAATGGTGGCAGTCCCCACTATTACCTGAACCATTAAGACATGATAGTGGGCATGATGGCTCGCATTCATTCATTACTCATGAATTCATTGAATCCATTGTACAAAAGCGTGAATCGAAAATTAATGTATTTGAGGCCTTAGCCTACACAGCCCCAGGAATTATTGCACATACCTCAGCACTTAAAAATGGAGAATTTTTAAATATCCCGAGTTTTGATCTTTAGATTTTAAATGGATTATTTTCCGATACAAAACTTGCCAAAAATATTTTTCAACAAGTCATCGTTCGATATTTGACCTGTTATTTCACCCAAATGATGTAGGGCATATCGAAGGTCTTGAGCAATTAAATCGCCTGTCAATCCGGTTTTTAACGCATTTAGAACTCCAATAAGCGTTTCCTGGGTTTGTACTAATTGCTGATAATGCCGGATATTCGTCACCAAAGTACCACTGGCATTGGCTTGGTCAAGCCCGATAATATTTAAAAGCGCCTTTTCTAATTCGGGTAGGCCAACCTGATTTTTTGCCGACATCAATATCAATTCAGGCAGTGCCACTTTAAAATCATCCAAAATTGTAGAAGAAACTTGGTCTACTTTATTTAACACTTGAATGATCGGAATTTCTAAAGTCCCCAAAGCCATAATCCCAGCCTTTAGTCCTTCCACAGATTCAGTCATTGCATCGGCCATGTAAATAACCACTTGGGCTTTTTTAACCCATGCCTGAGTTCTCTCAACACCTAATGCCTCAATCACATCGACAGTTTCGCGCAAACCTGCTGTGTCTACTAATCTGAATTTAATGCCCCCTAAAGTCCATTCGTCCTCTAAACTGTCACGAGTAGTTCCAGCGATTTCAGAAACAATGGCACGATCCTCGTTTAATAATGCATTTAATAAGGTCGACTTACCAGCGTTAGGTTTACCGACAATAACAGTCGCCACGCCATTCTTGATTGCATTTCCCGTCCGAAAACTTTCCACCAGTGGGCGAACATGATCTAGCAATTGGATGACTAAGGCCTCCAAATCTTTACGGTCAGCAAACTCCACATCCTCTTCACCAAAATCAAGTTCCAATTCGATTAACGAAGCAAAATGAATCAACTCCTCGCGTAAAGCGGCTAGTTCTTTGGAAAATCCACCTCTTAATTGGTGCAATGCAGCTGATTGTGCAGCCGCTGAATTTGCCGCAATGACATCGGCAACTGCCTCCGCCTGAGCAAGATCAAACGCTCCGTTCAAAAATGCACGTTGGGTAAACTCGCCAGGGCGAGCAAACCGAGCCCCTTTTTCGGTAAATAATCGGATTAAACTTTCTTGAATAAAAGGAGAACCGTGGCATGAAATCTCCACGACATGTTCCTTTGTATATGATTTTGGGGCAATATATAAACTAACGACTACCTCGTCATACACGCGACCTGCTGACTCAATCCGACCATAATGAAGGGTATGAGAAGTCTGAATGGATAAGTCCTTGGGTTGAAATAGTTCATTCACAATTTCGATCGCTCGATCTCCTGAAAGCCGTATGACCCCAATAGCTCCTAACCCAGCCGGTGTCGCTAATGAAACGATGGTGTCTTTAAAGTCCATCGATTAGATCAAATTCGTCAATTTCATTGCGACGGTCATGTCACCCGATATCTTTACTTTTCCAGTCATCACTGCCATCATGGAATTTAATTCGCCATTTAAAATAGCTGTAAAAGTCTCTTCTGAAGTAGCTATGGTACAATCTGTATCCAGATTTTCATTGGTTACTTGGCCCTCTCCGGTAACAACGATGATACCTGTAGGAAATGCGAATTTAAAAGAAACCCCTTGGCCTCCTTTTTGTGCTGCTAATGAAACAATTTTGTCGTTGATTTCTTGAAATGTCATTTTGATAAAATTTATTGTGAGGCAAAATTAATTCTTTTTGTGCGTTTTATATAGGGACAATCCTACAATTCCCGTTGGCATATCACCTTAAAATCGCAATACTGACAATCTGAAACTTCTTTCGTTTTTTCAAACTTCGTATTTACGTCTAAAATCTGATGAACCCAACCTTGTATTACATCCTGAGATTCCTGTAAGAATTGATCCCAATTAGGTCCAGACTCAAACCATAAATCATGCTCTTCATCGCTTAAAACACCTTCCTTTAAATTTCTAAAGGAGATAATTCCTGGCTTGATCGAATGTGATTGTAGACTTAATCCTGCCAAAACTTGTTCATTTTTTTCAGATACATGTACTAGTTCGGAGGCCAACAAAAATTTATATAACCAAAGTTGGAGTATTTTAGGCTTTAATTCGCCCAACAAAATTGAATTCCGCAAACCTAATTCTCCAGATTTCAATTCCGACCTCTCCACTTTGCCTGTTTTATAATCAATAATTCGAATTTCACGGTTGTCCAATACATCCAATCGATCGATTCGCCCGGTCACTTTTACATCAAGGTGTTCTTGGCCCCATAGAATCTTCAGGTTTGTGGTCAGCGTGGATTCTAAATCAATTATTTTAGTATTTTTCGAAAA
Source organism: Cytophagaceae bacterium (assembly GCA_947486835.1). Taxonomy (GTDB): domain Bacteria; phylum Bacteroidota; class Bacteroidia; order Cytophagales; family Spirosomataceae; genus Aquirufa. Next base: position 32,562 of record CANKVC010000004.1, read on the forward strand.
ATCAGATTTGGAATAATAGGACTCCAGCAACGTTTTAGCGACTTCTTTGAGCACAAAATTAAATCCCTTCTCTAGTTCAAAGACACCTTCTTTTTCTTGAATGGACTTCATTGCTTTTTCCAGGTATCCATCTAAACCAGAAACAACCTCTGCTAAATTGACCCGATCATATACCCCATCGTAATTTTCTACAACCTCCTGGTCGACTATTTCCAAAACTTTATGTACCCAAGTTCCAAACACATCCGCACCTAACTCATCTTCTAATTGCTTTTCCTTTCGCATGCCCAATATTTGAGCATAAAAATATTTAAGACTACAGGTGGAAAACATCGTCATCGCGGAAGTAGAAAGCCCTGAGTTGGCCAATTTCCCTTTAATTTTATCAAGGATGGCCGGCGACTTTGCAACAGATCCATCATTTCTCTCAAAATCAGACTCATGAGCCGA
>CANKVC010000005.1 GCA_947486835.1 Cytophagaceae bacterium
CACATGTGCTTGCTCTACACGTTCAATAAATAGCCCTACATAACCTCTTATCGATTTTACAGGTACAAAAGGATTTACAACTTTTCTTTTAGCCAATTCCTCTTCAGAAACTTCCCAATTGATGCTTCTATTATTTAAGTCTAGTTCAATAAAATCACCATTTTCTACCCAATTTAACGGTCCACCAGCAGCAGATTCAGGACTTACGTGTAAAATAACGGTTCCATAACCTGTACCACTCATTCGACCATCCGAAATTCTGACCATGTCTTTTACTCCTTTTTCCAATAATTTTTTCGGAATACCCATATTACCCACTTCAGCCATACCAGGATAACCTTTGGGACCTACATTTTTCAAAACCATCACTGAGTTTTCGTTAATATCTAAATCTGGTAAGTCAATTCGAGCATGATAATCTTCTATATTTTCAAATACTACCGCTTTCCCTCGATGTTTAAATAAGGATAAAGAAGCTGCTGAAGGTTTTACAACAGCACCATTCGGAGCTAAATTTCCTCTAACTACTGCTATTCCTGAGTCCAATTTAAAAGGCTCCTCAAAAGTTGAAATAATATTACTATCGTAAATAGGGGTATTTTCAATGTTTTCACCAACTGTTTTACCATTCACTGTTATAGCATCTGTATTCAAAAACTTTTTCATTTGATTCATTAATGCGGGAAGACCACCTGCATAATATAAATCTTCCATAAAATGCTCGCCTGAAGGTTGAATATTAGCAAGTAAAGGTATTTGCCTAGAAAATTTATCGAAATCATTTAAATCTAATTCCACTCCAATTCTACCTGCGATAGCTAATAGATGAATTACAAAATTAGTTGAGCCACCTGTTGCTGCGTTAACGCGAATTGCATTTTCAAATGCTTGTCTCGTTAATACTTTAGAAATTTTTTGATCTTCATTAACCATTTCGACTATGCGTCTACCAGAATGTTGAGCTAAGACTTTTCTACGAACATCAGCCGCTGGAATAGCCGCATTTTGAGGCAAACTTAAACCTAAAGCTTCCACCATAGTAGCCATTGTCGATGCAGTACCCATCACAGCACAATGTCCAGGAGTTCTTGTCATACAAGCTTCAGCTTCCACAAATTCTTTTTGTGTTAATTCTCCTAATTTATAAGCTTCTGCAAATCGCCATACATCAGAGGTGCCAATATCTTTGCCTTTAAACTTCCCTTTCATCATAGGCCCGCCTGAAATAACTAAAGTCGGCAAATCCACACTACAAGCACCCATTACTAGTGAAGGAGTAGTCTTATCACATCCACACATAAGAACAACCCCATCAATTGGATTCGCTCGAATGGATTCTTCTACATCCATGCTAGCTAAATTTCTAAATAGCATAGCAGTAGGTTTTATTAAAGTTTCACCCAAAGACATCACAGGAAATTCTACCGGAAATCCACCAGCTTCAATTACCCCTTTTTTGACAAATTCTGCGAGTTCTCTAAAATGAGCATTGCAAGGCGTTAATTCAGACCATGTATTACAAATACCAATAACGGGTTTACCTTGAAAGTATTCATCTGGAATACCCTGATTTTTCATCCAGGCTCTATAGATAAAGCCATCTTTACCAGTTTTACCAAACCACTGTTGCGAGCGTAAATTTTCTTTATTCATGTTCAAAGTCTAAGGTTTTTTTTAATACAAAGCTATTATCCGGACCTAATGAATAAAAGCATAATCTAACACCATTTATCAAATCTGAATATTGGTCATTTTTAAATTGAAAGGATCTGACAATATCAGATTTAACAAAATACAGTGAATCCTTTCCTGAATAACCAAATTCTTGTCTACCCTTTAAATTAGGAAATTTTATTAAATTAAAAGAATTTTTGTTGAATTCATACCCAAATATTTGAAATTTATGCGCGTTATCATCTCCAAAAATCCAAAATTCGGGTCTTTGATTATTATTCAAATCAGAACTTATTAAGTTTTTTATTTTAAAATTTTTCATCTTTTTTTCAAAGATCAATTGATGACTTTTGAATATTTGAAAATGAATGAAATCAGTATTTATATCTGCCTTAGCCTCAAAATCTTCAACTTGCGTTGCATAGACAGGTAGAATGATACTCATCGTATCCATGACATTTTCAATATGGGAAATTGAATCGATAGCTGAATTAACTATTTTTTCGTCATTAAAGTCATAAGAAATATGATCAGTATCAGATAAATCTTGATTTATGATATAATAAATCAGATAAGCTAGTAAAAACATTATCCCAATAAATAAAAAGGTCCTAATGTGTCTCATCAACAGTTTTCTTAATGATCAATAAAGCCTTTTCCAATGAAATTTTAGTGCAGGCAATATTAACTCGAATGAAATTTTTACCTAAAAATTGATCCCCACGCAACACATGCAATCCATTATTAAATAACCTTTGTTGGAAATCACCTAAAATTTCGTCGTCATATTGAATCCAAGCTAAATAGGTAGCTTCCAATGGCAACATTTTTAAACTTTTAATTTGCTTAATAAATGAAAGAAGTAATTCATGATTATTTCTTAAATAAATAAGCAAATTCTCCAACCATTCATTATTCATAGTTAAACTAGTTTGAATAATTTCAATACTATGCCTAGATAGCATTGGTAAAACCCCTTGAATATGCTTGTTGTATTTCTCTCTGATTTTAGCATTAGGAATAATAGCCACAGCGCCACCCATTCCAGCAGTATTATAAGTTTTTGAGGTCGCAAAAAATGTAATTGCCGGTAATTCGTTTGAAATATAATGGCCAATGCATACATGTTTTTGACTTGTTTGTAATTGTAAATCCGCATGAATTTCGTCTGAAAGGATCATACAATCATATTTTGTACATAAAAATACAATGCGTTCTATTTCTTCCTCAGTAAAAACAGTTCCACCTGGATTATGTGGATTACAAAATAAAAATACTCCCGGATTTTTTTTTAATTGATTTTCAAATTCAATAAAATCATATACCCATCTGCCATCTTTTTCAACCATATTAAAAGTTAAAAGATCCCTATCTACCCATTTAGAAACTAAATGGAACGGATGATAGACGGGTATTGGAGTTAAAATGCTTTGTGAAGAAGAAACAAAAGTAGAACAGGCTAAGGTTAAACCAGGTACTATCCCAGGTATCCAAACTTGCCATTCAATTTGTGTATCCCAATCATACGAATCTTTTATTTTAGTCTGATATGCCCGTTTTAGAGTTTCTGGTACCAACGAGTATCCCAAGACACCATGATCATTGATATGGCTTATGGTATTTGTTAATTCATCTGCGATACGAAAATCCATATCCGCTACTGGCATCGGCAACATATCTCGACCTTCGTACAATGGGTTATCCCACTTATAACTATTGGTATTTTTACGATCAATTTCTTGATCAAAATTGTATTTCGACATTTATATATTAGGTCTGTAAATTTGAAATCCTTTGATTTTTTTATTTTTCAACAAGTATTGATCAATGGTAACATCCGAAATGCATACCACTTTTTTTTCTTGAGAAGCATGTAAGATATACTTTTTATTGTTTCTTATATAAACAAATCCAACATGCTTAAAATCCAAGTCATTATGTGTAGACAAAAAGGCGATGACATCTCCATTTTGAATTAAGTTGTATGTATCAGAATCGTTCATTGAATCAAAGTAATATATAGGTCGACTGCTAATTGACTTTTCTATATTCATCAACTTCGACTTATCTATCTTTATATTATTTACATGTTTAGATAAATAATCAATATTTTTTAGGACGTATTTTGAATTGAATGGATTGTTAATAGGAGTGAGGATATTGAGTTTAACAAGTTTTTCTAAACCAGAAGTCAAATAATGATTTCTATTTTCATAGCTGATGGAATCATTGTATCGGATCTTAATAAGGTTTTCGCTAAACTGGATATGATTTCCTTTTGAATTATATAAGGCTAATACGTTTTCTACATAAGTAACACAATCAAAATCAGTAAATGAAAAGTATACCTTTTCAGGATTTGATTTCGATAATCGATTAGCTAAATAAGGGGCTCCGATAAAATATTGACCAATCAGAATAGGGGATTTTAATGAATTACTTTTTTCAACTGCCAACTTTAATTTTAAGGGAATACCCTTAAATGATTGTGCTTTCAGGAAATACCCGAGAACTAAAACCAAAATAAATGTATACCCTAGTTTTTTCATCAAAATGCTTTAAAAATTAATGCACTATTGGGAGGAATCTCTACATAAATTTTATCTGAAATATCGCGATTTTTATATTCAATAGTTGGCGGGGTGAACGAATGTTCAATCTTCCACATAATATTATGCTTATTCATTAATTCAAATGCTAAATGAGGAATTATAATTTCTAGTGGGAAGGTCTCCGAAGAGTGAAAATTATTTACAAACAATAATTGTTCGTCATGTGAATATCGTAAATAGGAGTACACATATTTACTTGGGTAGTTTTCTCTTTGTACATATTGCAAGTCAAAAAATTGACCCATTTGTACCGCATTAGAATCTTTGACGAACTTAAATAAGTGCTGATAAAATAAATCTAAATCTTTTTCTTGGCCGGTCAATAATTCATGATTAAACGCCCCATAGTTCAACCATCTTTGATGGGAATCCACCCGCCAAAAATCAAACATAGTCGTTCGATCATCTGCATCATTAAAGCCTTCGATTTCATTTGCCTTTTCTCCAAATTCCTGTCCAAAATAGATCATAAATGGCCCTCCATGTAATGTGGCAGTAATCAACATGGCTGGAATTGTAGACCAAATATTTTCCTGTGCAAAACCTGGAGAATTAATTCTTGTTTCATCGTGATTCTCTAAAAATCGTAACATTTTATTAGAAAATTCACCAGATTCTTGTTGCCAAACTTTAGTGATGGCACTTGTATGTGCATCATGTTTTTGTTCCATTAAACTTCGTAATGAATCATACAAACCTACCTTATCGTACAAGTAATCAAAATGTCCCTTAAAAATATAATCAGCATATAAACTAGGTTGATATATTTCAGCTATAAAAATCAAATCTGGATTTATTGATTTTATTTTAGGAATAACAAAAGCCCAAAATTCTACAGGAACCATTTCAGCCATATCGCAACGAAAACCATCCACTCCCAAATTAGTCCAATAGGTTAATACCTCGAACATTTTATGCCAAGTGTCAGGAATAGGATCAAAATGAATATGCCCATTATTAGGGTAATCAATTCCATAATTTAATTTAATGGTTTCAAACCAATCGTGAATACTAGGTTGTGATGAAAAAACATTATTTCCACTTGCTTTAGCGGGTATCTCAACATAAGCTTGAGTGTTTTGATCAATTTCAGCCTGATAGGGTACGGTAAATTGTGTTCCAGGTAAATAATAAAAATTATTTTGGGGAGAAAACGTAACATCATTTCGATCATCAACACCAAAATCAGTAACACCCTCAGGTTTTTTATCGGATTGGTAATTTCTGGCTAAATGATTAGGCACAAAATCCAGTATAATTTTTAATTTACTTTCATGGATCCGTTCAACCATTAAATTAAATTCCTCTAATCGATTTTCAGGCTTATTGGCCAAAAAAGGATTTACATCATAATAATCTTTGATGGCAAAAGGTGATCCACAACTTCCTTTCACGATGGATGGATGATCTACAGAACAACCATATTTCGAATAATCTTCTTTCGTAGCATGTTCGACGATTCCAGTAGTATATAAATGCGTAAAACCTTTATCATGCAATACTTTTAACGCTTTGTTAGAAACATCATTAAATTTAGTTGTACCATTCGTATTTGAATCTCCATTCTTTTGAGGATTTGTGGTTGTATTTCCCCACAGATGAAACATCATCTGATAAATGATCAACTTATGTGTTTCGTTTGACATCTATTAAACAATAGGCTATTGATATTTTACAAAGATTTAAATATTTTAAGCGATGTAAACCAAGATATTAATAAGGCGATTATTTAATTAAATCGACATCAGGCGTTGATTGATCCATTAAAGAAACTCCGCCTCGATCCTTTCTAGCAATTCGTGAGTAAAGACCAATTTCCTGGCTAAATATAAATGTGAAAAATAGTTTTACGAATGAGGTATGATAATGTAGATTATCGTAAAATTCAGGAGCAATATTCTTCAATTTTGGCAAATTATTCCATGGAATGGATGGCATATCATGATGTTCATTATGAAATCCAACATTCATATTAATTGAATTTAAGCCACCGTAATAACTAAAAGTCTCTTGTTTTTTATCTAAGACCAAAAAATGTTCTTGTATCCACCTAGCACCTAGCGGATGAAGTCCCACAGAAAACAAAAAGCTAAACCCTAAGTAAGCTAATGCTGACCAACCCCAAAAATAGACGATGGCTACATCAAATATTAATTGGACCACAATGTTCATAATGACAAATCGATCTATAATAGCTAGTTCAATGCATCTAATGGTTCTAATACCTTGAAAAAATGGAAATAATAGTAACCAAATCATTTTTCCAATAAAATAATTATTGATCAATTTAGCTTCCCAATAATCAGGTAAATCAGCATCTAATTCATGTACCCCTTGAAAAGCATGATGTTTTAAATGGAAGTTTTTAAAAGAAATAGCTGTAGGCGCCAAAGAAGGAAGATTTGCAATAATTCCAGCAAATACATTCCATGATTTATTCTTAAAAATTAAATTATGCGCCGATTCATGAATACAAACAAATAAAGTATGCACAGGAAAAGCTCCAATAAACCAGGCAGCACCTAATATGATCCACCAGGAATAATCTTTAATAAAATAAGCAATTCCAATTTGTAAAAATACGCATGTCAAAATCCAATACATCGTATTAGGATTCTTGCCAATTAGTTTTTTTACTTCAGGGTATTTTTTAATTATTTCCCGAGTCCTACTACGATGTGGTTCAGACTCTTTAACCCAAATGAAATCGTTCAATTCTTCCATGATAATTTATTATATATTACAAATATAATAATAGAAATATACTTTCTATTCTATAATCTTAAACTATGTGACAATATGTCATAAATTGATTTACAAAGATTTTATGGCATTATCCTTGCAGAATGTGGGCGAAATTAAATAAAATTAATCATGGGAAAAATTATTGGAATTGATTTAGGTACCACCAACTCATGTGTGGCGGTTATGGAAGGCAGTGAGGCTGTTGTGATTGCAAATTCGGAGGGACGTAGAACAACACCTTCAATCGTTGCATTTTTGGATAATGGAGAACGCAAAGTAGGGGACCCTGCTAAACGTCAAGCGATTACAAATCCACAAAATACTATATCGTCAGTAAAAAGATTTATGGGGAAAAAATACTCTGAAGTTAGTTCAGAGTTAAAGACCATTTCGTATAGTGTAGAACAAGGTAATAATGATACACCACGAGTAAGAATTGGTGATCGACTTTATACTCCTCAAGAAATATCAGCGCAGATTTTGACTAAAATGAAGCAAACAGCTGAAGATTATTTAGGACAAACTGTGACAGAAGCTGTTATCACGGTGCCAGCATATTTTAATGATGCTGAACGTCAAGCTACGAAAGAGGCAGGTCAAATTGCTGGACTTTAAGTGAAAGGAATTATAAATGAACCTACAACAGCTGCATTAGCATATGGGGTAGATAAAAAAGGACAGGATATGAAAATAGCTGTCTTTGATTTAGGTGGAGGTACTTTTGACGTATCTATTTTAGAATTAGGAGATGGCGTATTTGAAGTAAAATCAACAGATGGCGATACCCATTTAGGTGGAGATGATTTTGATCAAGTCATTATTAACTGGCTTGCAGAAGAATTCATTTCAGATGAAAATATAGATCTACGTAAAGATCCGATGGCACTCCAACGGTTAAAAGAAGCGGCTGAAAAGGCAAAAATCGAATTAAGTTCTAGTGCAAATACGGAAATTAATTTGCCTTATATTATGCCTGTAGATGGCATTCCTAAACATTTAGTTCGTTCTTTAACGCGCGCAAAATTTGAACAACTAGCCGACAGTTTAATTCGCCGTACGTTAGAACCTTGTAAGCGTGCCATGAAAAATGCTTCTTATTCGAACGCCGATATAGACGAAGTAATTTTGGTAGGTGGTTCAACTCGTATACCTAGAATCCAAGAAGAAGTTGAAAAATTCTTTGGCAAAAAACCATCCAAAGGAGTTAATCCAGATGAGGTAGTAGCAATTGGTGCAGCGATTCAAGGAGGTGTTTTAACGGGTGAAGTAAAGGATGTATTATTATTGGATGTTACACCCTTATCATTAGGTATTGAAACCATGGGAGGCGTTTTCACTAAATTAATCGAATCAAACACAACCATACCGACAAAAAAATCTGAAACTTTTTCTACTGCTGCAGATAATCAACCCTCCGTGGAGTTAAATGTATTGCAAGGAGAAAGACCAATGGCGAAAGACAACCGTTCTTTAGGTCGTTTCCATTTAGATGGATTACCACCGGCAGCTAGAGGAATTCCTCAAATCGAAGTAACCTTTGATATTGATGCCAATGGAATATTACAAGTTTCAGCAAAAGATAAAGGTACCGGGAAAGAGCAAAAAATTAGAATAGAAGCTTCTAGTGGTTTGACTGATGAAGAAATTGAGAAAATGAGGAATGAAGCAAAAGCAAATGAAGCAACAGACAAAATCGAAAAAGATCGTGTCGAGAAAGTTAATCAAGCAGATGCTTTAATTTTTCAATCTGAAAAGCAATTGAAAGAATATGGTGAAAAGTTGTCTGAAGGCAATAAATCAGCCATTGAAGGAGCTTTATCTGAATTGAAAATAGCACATGCTTCTCAAGATTTAACATCAATCGACTCAGGAATTGAAAAGTTAAATACGGCTTGGACGGCGGCTTCGCAAGAAATGTACGCTAATACTCAAGAAGGTGGTGATCAACCATCACAAAATACAGAAAGTCCATCGGATGATTCAGCTGAAGATGTAGCTTTTGAAGAAGTTAAATAAATTATTTTAATTATTTTAATAGGTTCCTTTGTATAAAAGGAACCTATTTTTTTTAACCTTTTGCAGCTAAAATTCCATCCCAAAGTTTTATTCTTGCCTGTAGAGAGTTAACAGCAGCATCTGTAGCACGTTTCCAGGCTTTAGGATCATCCTGACATAATTGAGAAACCATAGAAGTAGCTAATTGAGAATGATGACCTCCATCCACTTCTATATGCCTTTCTAAATAATACATTAATGTCTTTACCTTATCAGGAGATTGTATACTTAATTGATCTAAAATTAACTGAAACATTTCCGGGATTAAATCTTCTCTTCCAAAAGTAAAAATAGCCGCTATCTCCTCAATTTCTCCATTCAAAATACTTGAAAAGGTAAACGTTAAAAAATCAGTAATGCTTGTTGGTAAATTAAAAGAAGGTAGCGCGATAAGAAACTCCTCAACGGATTTAAATTGTTTGAATGCTGATAGAGCAGGAGGGGGCATAATAGCTAATTCATCCATAGCTCTCAAATATAAATCAAAATGACTGATGTATCCACCATTGGGATCTATATCAGACTCCTCACCGAGTACAATTTCATTAATTAAATACCTAGTTTCCCCTGAACCCTTTGGAAACCATAAAGCATCCACAGATGTTAACTCTACTTGTAACTTTTTAACTAAGGACATAAAATCCCATACCGCAAATACATGATTCTGCATAAATATAGATAAATGCTCATGAGATATAATATAGGAATTAATGGGATGGTTTCTTAAAATATTTTTGAAAGGTTCAATGCTTTTTTTTAATTCTATTAAATGCGACATGTTACTTAGTATGAATGGATTTTATTCGATTTTTTAATGAACTTCCGTCTCTAGAGCTATTATAAGCAATAATTTCTGAAACAATAGACAGTGCAATTTCATTAGGACCTTCTGCTCCGATATCTAAACCAATAGGGCCGAAAAAGGACTTGTCATTTGTATTAACAGACAATAATTCTAATTGTTTTATGATTTTCTGCATTCTTTTTAATGGGCCTAAAATGCCAACGTAACCTTTGAAATTAATAGCGATTAAATGTGTTAAAATTGCTACATCTCGATCAAAGTCATGAGTCATTAAAACAATCGCATCATTATTTTTAATGGTACATGCATCATCCCAATGTAAATAAGATTGGACTTTATTCTTTAATGAAGCATTCATTTTTAACGGATTACCAACCCAACAAACATCCCAAGAAAGAAAATGACAAAGTTCAATCAAACTTGAAGAATCAAATAAATTACCATAGAGCACAATCCTGGGTATTACTGGCAAATATTCGACAAATAATAGCTCGTTTTCTAATATAAGAACTTTTGATTGATGTTGATTTAGTACCTCGTCTGCATCTTCTTTTGACAAAACAGAAACAAAGGGTTTGGTGGAATTAATATGTACAAAAGCTGAATGAGTAGAATTTAAATGGAAGGAATGTTCTAAAATTGTTGGCTCAGAACTTTGAAGATGAGCATTAAGCATTTCAAATAAGCATTTTGCATATTCTAAATCAGGACTAATTAAAATTTCAATAAGGCCATTGCAACCTAATCCTACACCTAACTCAAACGGATCATCTTCCCGAGTATCATACTTGACTAATTTATTTTGATTGGAAAGCATTGACAGTTGGGCCTTTTTTAGCATATCACCTTCAAGACATCCACCGCTTATTCCTCCATGCCAATCACCATTTTCATTAATTAACATCCTTGCACCTGGCCGCCTGTAAGCTGAACCATCTACGTTGACAACAGTCGCAATGGCAAATTTGACTCCAGACTGAATATATAATGAAAGTTGGCCTACAAATAATTTTATCTCTTTCACGCCAATATTTTATTTAATTTTTCATTTAAATAATGAATTAAAAAATCAATTTCCGTTTCAGTCGTCATATAACTTAATGAAATCCGAAGCGTACTTAAGGCCAAATCTCTTTTATGTCCCAAAGCTGTTAACACATGAGATGGGTTTGTGGCCTTCACATTACATGCTGAACCATTGGAAATGGCTATAGCCGTTAAAGAATTAAACAAATCTTCCCAATGAACACCATGCACGGACATACTTAGAATAGATGAAATATTTCTTGGGCTTTTAGAATTAATCAAAATCCTATTATTGAAGTTACATAAAAGTGCCTCCTTAATCCTAAGGTTAAAGGCAAGAAGCTTTTGATCAAAACTTATTATCTCAGGTAAATAAGTGAATGCGTATCCAAGACCTACAATAAGTGGAACGGGTAATGTTCCTGACCTGATTCCTCGCTCTTGTCCACCTCCGTCAAATAGAGGGTTAATTTTAATATTATTATTAACCAATAAGCCACCTATTCCCTTAGGAGCATAAATCTTATGTCCGGAAAAACTCATTAAATGAGGTAAGCTAGTTAAGTCTAATTTGATTTTACCGATTGCTTGCGTAGCGTCAGAATGAAAGCATACAGCGTGAGCATCACATATTTGTTTAAAAGCAACATAATCTGAAATAGTCCCTATTTCATTATTGACCATCATAAGTGAAACCAAAATGGTGTCAACTTGTAAGGCATTCATTAAATCTTCTTTGGATATTTGACCCAATCCGTTAGGCGTCAAATAGGTAACCGAGTAGCCTTCTTTCTCTAAATGACTAAATATTTCTAAAACAGCTTTATGTTCTATCGTTGACGTAATTAAGTGCCCCTTAGGTTTACCTTTTAAATAGCCTTTTATTGCCAAGTTATTGGATTCGGTAGCACCAGAGGTGTAAATGATGGAACTTGGTTTTACATCAAAATAATTAGCAATTTGAATTCTAGATAGATCGATGGCCTCTTGAGCTAACCAACCAAAATGATGTAAATTAGAGCCTGCATTCCCATATAGTGTTGAAAAATATGGCAACATCTTAGTTAATACTTCGGAACGAACGGGAGTAGTAGAAGCGTAATCAAAATATAAGGGTAAATTCATTTGCTACAGGAGATGCAACAAAGATAAGTGTAAAAAAAAAGTCCCGAATGTTTCCGGGACTTTTTTTTAAGATAATTTAGATAGAACAGCTTTGAAAGCATCAGGATGATTCATGGCTAAATCCGCGAGTACTTTGCGATTTAACGTCATACCTGATTTGTTATACTTACCCATGAAAGCTGAATAGGATAAACCTTCTTGTCTAGCTGCAGCATTAATACGCTGTATCCAAAGTCCACGAAAATCTCTTTTCTTAACTTTACGATCGCGATATGCATATTGCAAACCTTTTTCTACTTTGTTTTTAGCGACTGTCCAAACATTCTTTCCTCTTCCGAAAAAACCTTTCGCTAATTTTAAAATCTTTTTCCTCCTAGCTCTTGAAGCTACATGATTGACACTACGTGGCATAACTAAATTTGTTTTTTGAATTCAGGCGGCTCATTTTGAACACTTTTTGCCTTAATTCTGGTTGAACAATAACTAAAAACTGATTATTTAAGTCCTAATAATAAACTTACACGACCCATATCAGAAGGGGAAACTAACGTAGCGTGAACTAAATTACGCTTTTGTTTAGTTGTTTTTTTTGTCAAGATATGGCTATGAAAAGCGTGTTTACGCTTTATCTTTCCAGTTCCTGTAACTTTGAAACGCTTTTTTGCTCCAGAGTTGGTTTTAATTTTTGGCATTCTATTATGTATTAAATGTAAAAATTGGAATGCAAAAGTAAAAAAATTACCTTGAAATTCCACTATATGAAAAACTTATTTTTTTTGAGCTTTGGGAGTAAATATGATACTCATTCGCTTTCCTTCTAATTTTGGCATATCATCAGGTTTACCCACTTCCTCAAGTCCCTTTGCAAAATTCAATAATAGCATTTCTCCTCTTTCTTTAAATACAATTGTCCTACCGACAAAATGTACATAAGCCTTAACCTTAGCACCTTCTTTAAGAAAATTAACCGCATGTTTTAATTTGAAATTAAAATCATGTTCATCAGTGTTAGGGCCGAAACGAATTTCTTTAATGACCGTTTTGGTTGCATTAGCCTTGATTTCCTTTTGCTTTTTCTTTTGATCATACTTGAATTTTGCATAATCAATCACTTTGCAGACGGGGGGAACAGCATTGGGGGAGATTTCAACTAAATCTAAACTTTGTGCTTCTGCTAGTTCAATAGCTTTAGAGAACGGATATACACCTTGTTCAATATTTTCTCCTACTAATCTAACTTCTTCTACTCCACGAATCAATTGATTAATTCGATAAGGTTCTTCTTCTCTTCTATTTCCTCGGTAATTGTTATTGGGGCGTAAAGCCATAAATTATTGTTTATTTTTAATGTTTAATTAAATCAATTCGAAATCTAGTTCAAAAATCACGTATTTGCAAACTTCTACCCGGTATCCGTGGTAAAATCACTAAATTATCATTTTTCATAAGTTAGTTGGCTTATTTCTTCCTGAGCCAAATTCATAAATGCCTCGATAGTCATAGAACCTAAATCCCCTTGATTCTTTTTTCTTACGCTAATCATTCCCTCTGCTTGTTCTTTATCCCCTACAATGATCATAAATGGAACTTTATTAACTTCCGCATCACGTATTTTTCGACCTATTTTCTCATCACGATGATCTACATATCCGCGCAAATCTTTTTCTTGAAGCCTTAAATAAATCTCATTGGCGTAATCTTCATACTTTTCAGAAATAGGTAAAACAGCTAATTGATCCGGAGAAAGCCATAATGGGAAATTACCTGCCGTATTTTCGATTAAAATAGCTACAAATCTTTCAAGAGAACCAAATGGTGCTCTATGTATCATAACAGGTCTATGCTTTTGATTATCTGAACCCGTATATTCCAATTCAAATCGCTGGGGCAATTGGTAATCCACTTGAATCGTACCTAATTGCCATTTTCTACCTAATGCATCTTTGACCATAAAATCTAGTTTAGGGCCATAAAATGCCGCCTCGCCGTATTCGATCGTAGTTGGTAGTCCTTTTTCTTTGGCTGATTTAATAATGGATTCTTCAGCACGATTCCAATCATCATCATTACCTATGTATTTTTCTCTATTAACCTTATCCCTTAAAGATATTTGCGCTGAATATTGGTCAAAACCAAGCGCCTTAAACACATATAAAACTAAGTCAATGACCTTCATGAACTCATCCTCAACTTGATCTGGCCGACAAAAAATATGAGCATCATCTTGTGTAAATCCTCTTACACGGGTTAAACCATGTAATTCACCTGATTGCTCATACCGATAAACCGTACCAAATTCTGCTAAACGCAGAGGCAAATCTTTATAACTTCTTGGCTTCGTTTTATAGATCTCGCAATGATGCGGGCAATTCATCGGCTTTAGAAAAAACTCTTCATTTTCATCTGGCGTATGTATAGGTTGAAATGAATCCTTGCCATATTTAGCATAATGTCCTGAAGTGACATAAAGTTCTTTACTAGCTATGTGTGGAGTAATTACAGGTGAATATCCCGCTCTAACTTGAGCTCTTCTTAAAAAATTCTCTAATCTTTCACGTAAAATAGTGCCTTTAGGAAGCCACAATGGCAAACCTAAACCCACCTTTTCTGAAAAAGCGAATAATTCAAGTTCCTTCCCTAATTTTCGATGATCTCGTTTTTTTGATTCTTCTAGCAAAGTTAAATACTCTTCTAATTCCTTTGCCTTTGGAAAAGTGATCGCATAAATACGCGTCATTTGCTTGCGCTTTTCATCTCCGCGCCAATAAGCACCTGCCACACTTAAAACTTTAACGGCTTTGATAAAACTAGTGCTTGGAATATGAGGTCCTTTACATAAATCAGTGAAATTCCCTTGAGAATAAAAAGTAATATCCCCGTCAGACAAGCCTTCCAAAAGCTCTAGCTTATACTCATCATTCTTAAGGGTAAAATATTGAACCGCGTCTTTTTTTGAAATTTCTTTTCGAACATAATCTAGTTTGAGACGAGCTAACTCTAACATTTTATCTTCTATTGCCTTAAAATTTTCTTGACCAAATTCTTGATCCCCTAAGTCAATATCATAATAGAATCCATTTTCAATCGCAGGGCCAATACCAAACTTAGTTCCCGGATATAAAAATTCGATAGCCTCAGCTAATAAATGTGCTGATGAATGCCAAAAGGTTTTTTTTCCTTCTACATCATTCCAAGTAAGTAATTGCAAATTAGAATCTAGGAGAATAGGAGTGGAGGAATCTACCACTTGGTCATTTAATTTGGCTGCTAACACATTACGTGCTAATCCTTCTGATATACTTAATGCAATATCCATTGGTGTGATACCTTTTGAATATTCTTTAATTTGTCCGTCTGGAAAAATAATTTTAATCATCCTATCTAATTTTACGCAAGTTACAAATTTACCCCCAAAAATTAAGGCTTAATCGTCAACAAAGAATCTTTGGCCACTAAGTTGGTATCCATTGAAATCCCAAAATATTTCATTTTCAATTGATAAAATCTACCATCATTTTTCAAAACCAATTGAGCTGAATCCATCATTGATTCATAGCGTATTTTATCTCCCAAGTATAAATAACACTTTGATTTTAAAAATGGAACATCAATAAAAAATTCCAAATCCGGTTTTATTTTATTCAAATAAATTAGAGCTGTTGAGTAATTTCTATGAAACATATAAAACTTTCCTATCTCTAAATATAAAGAATCGTTGTGTTCAAATAGATTAGCTACCTTCTGATAGGCCAATTCAGCTTTTTTAAATTGATTTATTTTACTTAAAAACCTAGCCCAGCAACGAAGCAGATGTGGGTCATTGGGATACTGATTAATGAGTTTAAGTAATTGATTTTGATACAAATATTTAGAAGTATAATCCATGGCATTTTCAAAATAATATCTTTGTAATCTAATACCTTGAATGCTTTTTTGATCAAGGCCACTGATTAAATAAGGATTTGTAATTTTGTTAACCGCACATAAATTCCTTAAAACAGAATAATAAACCTGATCCGTTCTAGCTAATTCATTTATTCGAATTTGGTCTAAATAATAAGTGCCTAAGGTGTATTTATTAAGCTTAATGGATACTTCAGCCAATAGAAATAAAATTAATGCTTGTTTTTTTTCATTTGACTTAATCAAATTTAAATAATTTAATGCGCTGGTGTAATTTTCTAAATTCAAAGCAATTTGCCCGGCCAACAATATATATTCGAAGTCTCTAGGAGAGGACTTGAGCGACTGCTGTATATCTACATTAGCTTTTTTATACTGTCGAGATTCAAATAAATAGTTAGCTCGCAAGTAATATACATGTGGTGATGAACCATCTTCTATGATTTGATTTAAATAGGAAATCGCTTTTTGATTCTGCCCTTTCTCAGAATTCAATAATGAGAATATATATTTTTGGTCAGGAATGATTTCACCTTTAAAATCCTGCGTGGTTTCACAAGATATAGTACAAAAGATGACAAAAATTAGTAGAAATTTCTCCTTCATTAAAAACCTAAATCTAAAACTAATGGATAAAATTCATATTGATTTAATCTAGGCTTATATAAAAATCTAATCCCTAGTTCAAAACCTTGGGAAAAACGTAGCACATGAAAGTTAGATGAAACATCTAAGCCAACGGATTCATAGGATTTATATAGATTTAGATTATTCAAATTTGGGGTTCCTCTACTTAAATCCATAAATGCATTTCCTTTGAATCGAGTAAAATACAATAATCGACCTAATTTTATCGACGTATTAGCGATAGGGAATTTATAATCTAATGACAAATTAGTCCATCGCTGATTAACCTCGTAAAGATATCCTCTAGTAAATACAAATGGACTATTGAAATTATAATTACCCTTCATTTCTTGTTGGAATGATGCTCTTATCAAAAATCCATGATTTTTAAAGAAACCAGGTAAGTAAATTTTCGCTTGCATTCCCCATAATTCAGACTGAAGCGATTGCTTGAATGGCATCCCATTCCAATAGAGATTCAATTGATACCCTAATTTAGACTGAAGATCCCAAAGAGATTTATTTAATAATTTAGAATAATTTATTTGATAGATCATAGACGTATAAGTTCCATCAAAAGCCTCTGATTTATATCGCAAAGGAAGATTATACCCATCAACCTTAAACATTGAGTAAGTACTTGACACATATAATTGTTCTTGGAATGCTCCCCGAGTAAGTAATAGTGGCAGCCTAATGCCTATATCCATTTTGGTTTGGTTCCATTGATCCGATCTTAAACTATCCAAAGGGCTTTTTTTGTCTATATAAAGAGATGTATTTCGAGGACCTTGCTGGAGAGAAAAATCAATGACTGGAAACCAGCCTTGATACGAAGCTCGGATGTATTTCGTTCCTGTTTGCTCACTAGCATCATAGATAAAACCTAATCCCAATTGAAGCGTATTGGTCAAGTTTTTTGACAATAGTCCTAAATCCAATTTATTGAATTGTGAATTAATTAAGGGGCCCCAAGCGTATGGGTTAATTAAATTCCAACGACTATAAGTAGAAACATCAAAGTTTTCTTGTTTAAACTCGCGAGGAGCCACAGCCGAGTGATCATTTAAATCAATCGAGTAGGATTCATTTAACCGTCCTACACCAATTTGATTACCCGATGCTGCATACTTAGAAAATACGTAGGGCTCAGATGTTACGTTTGAAAAAGATATAGAATAAGCGCCAAAAATTGTCTTAGTGACATAGGCGACTGAATTGTCCTTGAAATTCCAACGGGCTAATTGGTCCACTTGGCCTACGGGTAAGTTGAAATACACATAATCTTCATGTAAAAAAGTAGCAGCTAAATTATTTGAACCAAAATCACGTTTGGCAATTACCTCCTTTAACATATAATTATAAACAACTATTTTTTTGTGGCCATGATAAAGTGAAATATAAGACAACAATCCATTTGAAGATATTCTAGGCTGAATTACCTGAGTCGAAGAATTAAAATATAAACTGTCAATTAAAACTTTAGTCTCCTTCTCATAAATTTTCAAAAAAGATTCGCCATTATTCTGCAATTCTAAATAGGATACGTACTTAGAATCAGGGCTAATACTTGGACATATTGCCTTTTTATTTGTCGTCCATATCGTTTTTAAATGACGTTTAAGGTCATAAAAAATTAATTTAGTATGCTGTTTTTGTGTATACCTAGGATGATATACTATTTCAGACCAAACAACAAATTGATCAGAAGCAGATAGCATATTACTTGGATAGGCAGGACCTATCAAACACAATTTCCGTTCTTTGAAATTTTCAATTTCGACTAATGAAGGAATTTCTTGAAAGCTTGATTTGATCGCGATGACTTTCCCATGCCCAATATTTTGAGGGAAATCATAAGAGGTAAATCCACTTTTTATATGTGGAGAAATAATTGAATATGAAGAATCAAGTTCTTTTTTTCGAATGGTGTCCAATTGTTTTTGTAAGATTTGCTCAACGTAACGATCAATATTTAACCCAAATTCCTTTTTTACTTGTTTAGAAAATGAAAATAGGCCAGGTTTATTTAAGGTATTTTGCCATAAATGACCAATCTCATTAAATCCCTTTTGTGATGATAATTTATGTGTAATAAATTGGCCAAAAACATAGTGATTAGGCAGATTTTCTCTAAAATTCCTAGACATTAATTTACTGTAACTTGGCACACCAAATTGAGATAAATAGGCATTTAACGTGTTTGAGAATTGAGGAATATTGGATCTACCTACCTGGTTATTTAATCGAGTTTCTGTTTCAATAGCATCACCTTCCCATAGCCAATTAGGAATCATTAAATTACTGTAAAGTCCTTGGCCATTACTGCCCCAAAATACTTTAAATATACGGCTGAGTCCTGTGGTAGCTAATTCATTTTGATAAATATGCCTAGTTTCGTGACTAGATAATAAATGAAGCCAATCATTGGTCGATTGCAAACTGACATCTTGACTAGGTGTTGTGTAAAACTCCGCTCTAGGTGCATAAAGACTTACAAAACCATTTGAAATCAATCCCTGATTTTGCAAAATAATAGACCATTTAGAACGTAAACTATTGTTTGTAATTTTAGCTTCTGGCCAGTGGCTTGACAAAGATCTTGCCGCCGTAAATGCCAATGAATCAGCTCCTTCTAGGTAAATCACACGAACTGCTTCACCCCGAATTCTTATTTGTTTAAAATGTAAACTGGATGGATTTTGTTCTAATATTGGATATACTATTTGTGAAAATCCAGAAAATGAAATTACAATTAAGAAGGAAAAGACAATTCTTAAAACCATTTTAACACTTGCTCAATGAGCCATTTAGTTTTAAAAGTGTAAGGAGGATAAAAATTATTTAACAGATTCGTATATTGTTTCAAAACTGATTTTTGATTCGAAAATTCTTGAAAACCAAATAATCCACCTGATTTACCAATGCCTGAGTTATTGACCCCACCAAAAGGCAGATTAGAATGACCAAACTGTATCAAGCAATCATTAACCACACTAGTGCCAGAACTTGTATTATTTAAAATGTAATCTGAAAATAAGGTATCTTTTGAAAAAACATAAAGCGCCAATGGCTTTTCCTCTTTCAATAATTTTGTAACTACTTCGGTCTCTTCTTTAAACGTCAGTATGGGTAAAATAGGTCCAAAAATTTCTTCCTGCATGATCAACATATCATCCGTACAGTTTGCCAATAGCGTTGGACCTATAAAACAAGAAGATTCATCCATTTCGCCTCCATAAATGACCGTAGCCCCTTTGGATTTAGCGTCATCTAATAAATGACAAATGCGATTAAAATGCTTAACATTGACGATTCGAGCATAATCACTGCTATTTTTAATGCCCTTATTATCTTGGTCATAAAATAATTTTATTGTTTCCTCTAAAGCACCAATAAAAGAATAATATACCTTTTCGTGTACAAATAAATAATCTGGGGCGATACAAGTTTGCCCATTATTTAAAAATTTACCCCAAGCTATTTTTTTTGCTGTGGGTAGAATGTCTACATTCGAATCAATAATAGCCGGTGATTTCCCACCTAGCTCAAGTGTTACAGATGTCAAATGTTTTGCCGCGGCCCGCATAACTACCTTGCCAATAGCAGGGCTACCCGTAAAAAATATGTGATCAAATTTCTGCTCTAACAAATGCGTTGACACTTCAGCATCGCCTTCAAAGACTGCTACCTCGCTTTCATCAAACAAGGACACAATCATTTTTTTTATAAATGAAGAAGTGTTAGGACTTAATTCAGAGGGCTTTAAAATAACCGCATTACCAGCTGCAATGGCATGAACCAATGGATTAATCGCTAAATTAAAAGGGTAGTTCCAAGGTGCTATAATTAAGCAAAGCCCTTTAGCTTCAGACATAATATAACCTTTGGTTCCCAATAAAAGGAGAGGGGTTCCTACTTTTCTTGGCTGCATCCAAGATTTTAAATGACTAATAATGTGAGCTATTTCTCTTTTTACTCCTAATAACTCTCCTATAACGACTTCCGAACTTGGTTTTTTGAAATCATCAAAAAGAGCGTCATATAACTCATTTTTATGCGATAGCATATATTTTTCGATCGATTTCAGCTTAGCAATACGTTCCTCTGCGGTAGAATTTTTTAACCGTTGGCACGATAATTTTTGCAAAAATAACACCTTTTCAATGGCCTGTTCAGTACTAATCGTTTCGTTCATCATAAATTTTGTTGGAATAAATCCCTTAATTTCATCTCTAAAATATCAAAATAATTTGTGTTTCCACTAGGTTTTCTAAGCGAATCTCCTGCAATATACCAAAATCCATCCCCAGGGAATATGGCAAATGCACTTGATCTTTTTAAATCTTCCAAGGCCTTATCCGTGATAAATTCGGCGATAAAAATAGTGTTTACCAAATCTTGCAATTTATCCCATTCTGATATAGTTGCTAATTTACCATTTGAGTCGGAATAGGTAAAATTAAGATTAGCGAACGACAAGTCACCTTGGTATTTATTCCAAGAATCGTTTACATCTTTAAACTGAAAACCTAAAAACAGTGGATATTCTTTCCCCGCCACTTCAAAAATGGCTTGCATTAATTCTTGAATGAGGTTTTCTTCAAATTCTAAAAATCTAGGCACATAGGTTGACGAATTAGCCGCTTCAATCGCAATAAAAGGTTCTGCGTCTTTAGGATCACATGAACCTGTTTTGTATTTCGCAAAACTAATTGCTAATCTATTTTTCCAAATGATGGGTAATTCACCCGACCATTCAAATTTATCTTCCACGCTTAAACCTTCTGAAATTAATTCTTCACTTGAAAAATCTTCTCTTTCCAAATATTGTATGTGTAAAGAAAGAGACAACGCGTCATTTTCAAAACCTTTAAAATCAAACAAAGCCTCAAAATGGTAAGGGGCTGGGATATCACTAGGACTTTCGTAGAAAAGTTTGAAATCTTGATTTAAAAAATCCATGTTTATGATATTAAATTGTTTAAATACAAAGTTAATGTATTTGGACGATCAATTTTTCCAGTTTTTGTATATAAAAATTCAGGTAAAACGATGAACTGCTTTGGAACTTCCCAAGACTCTAAATTCAATTTTAAATAATCAATTAGTTGTATTTGAATATTTAATTCATCTATGGTTTCAATAAATAAAACTAATTTTTGACCATAAAAATCATCATCTAATCCATATGCAAATGTTTTACATGTGATTGAATGCTGAGCAAAAAATGAATGACAACATTTTTCAATTATTTCTGGATGAATTTTTCTCCCACCCGAATTTATTGCAAAATCATTCCTACCCAATATGCTAAATTGGTTTACATGGATCAACTCAGCGACATCATTTGTTTCAATCCATTGGTTAAGGGTGCTAGGCGAATGGATACATAAACAACCCTGATCATTCAATTTAATCTGTACATCTTTTAAACATTGATAAATCGCATCTTCTGAACTGATCTGCCTAAAAGCGATGTGAGAAGAGGTTTCTGTCATTCCATACGTTTGGAAAATAGGTAATTGGATTTCTTTAGTCAACAATTCTACGGAAGAAGTTAATTCAGATCCACCAATTAAAATACCTTTAACTTCCGAAAAAAACGTAAACAAATTGGGATTTGATTGAAGAATCGTAGACCACTGAGTGGTAACAAATGATGCAAGATGAATATTAATAGGTTTTGTAATTTCTTCTAATGGATTCTGTGACGGTTCAACAAGCACAATGTTTAGTTTTAAAACGAGCGCTCGAACTAGCATCATGGCACCAGCTATATATTCAATAGGTAAACAAAGCAAAACATTGTCACCTTCTTGTAAATGGAGCCAATCCATCGTCATATTGGCCGATTCAATCATACTCAATCTAGACAAATAAATAGGCTTTGGCTTGCCTGTAGAGCCACTTGTATGAAATAAAAACTCATTTTTACCCAATTTCCATTGCCGACAAAAATCAAAAACTTCTTCTTGAAAAGAGTTTACTGGTTCAGGATAATTAGCATTATGTGGATTAAATACGAGCATAAATTAATATTCTCTCCAAAATTAGCCAAACATTCTCTAATTTCGTGGGTTAATAAGGGGTTCAATCATAATTAACAATTATTCATGTCAGAAGAACCATTTTTAAATCCTATAAATCCTGAAAAGGTTGCTCAAAATCCTGGGCTACTTCCTTATGCCCACACTGCCGGTGGAGCCATTATTAAGCCGGAGGATATGGGCAAAACTAAGGGAAGGTCGGTAAAAGCCATGCGCCAACAAACCGATCGGCAAATGAATCAGCTGTATGAACAAATGGAAGTATTAGCGAAACAAGCAAAACTTTTATCCGAGCGGAAAGAAATTTCAGAACGAATTTATGATGCAGCTATGGGTTTTGAACCTATCATTAGCGAAACCTATTATTTATATGAAAAAGAATCAGGTCAAGATTTATTATCTTTAGTTGCCCCAGAAGAATGGGGTCGCTCCTTTAAATATAGCAGATTTTTAGCAAAAGTAACATTACTCGCGGATCATACGTGGGATGTCACATATAACGATGATTTAAACGATGAGTAATATGATAACAAAAGTTAATTGGGAAACCATTAAAGAATACAAAGACATATTGTTTCAATTTCACCAAGGAATTGGCAAAATTTCAATTAATAGACCCCATAAGCATAACGCATTTACTCCACTAACCGTACAGGAAATGTCTGAAGCGATGGAATTAGCGCGCCAAGATACAAGAATAGGAGTGATCATATTGACCGGAGAAGGCGGAAAAGCATTCTGTTCTGGAGGTGATCAAAGCGTACGTGGAGACGGTGGGTATGTAGGAAAAGACCAAGTACCTAGATTAAATGTTTTAGACTTACAAAGACAGATACGTACAATTCCTAAACCTGTTATTGCCATGGTGGCCGGTTGGGCCATAGGCGGAGGACACGTTTTACATGTGATTTGCGACTTAAGTATTGCAGCTGACAATGCTCGCTTTGGGCAAACAGGACCCAATGTCGGTTCCTTTGATGGAGGTTTTGGAGCATCCTATTTAGCGCGGGTTGTCGGTCAAAAGAAAGCAAGAGAAATTTGGTATTTATGTGACCAATATGATGCAAAAGAAGCGTATGAAATGGGTCTGGTCAATAAAGTAGTCCCATTAGAAGAGTTAGAAAGTACCACCATATCTTGGTGTGAAAGAATTCTAGAAAAAAGTCCATTAGCTTTAAGAATGTTGAAGTCGTCATTTAATGCTGAGTTAGATGGCCAAGCCGGTATTCAAGAGCTTGCCGGAAATGCTACATTGCTTTATTATTTATCAGATGAAGCTAAAGAGGGTAAAAATGCTTTTCTAGAGAAGCGCAAACCTGATTTTTCTAAATTTCCTAAATTCCCATAAGATGAATTATTGGTTAGTAAAATCAGAACCCTTCAAATATTCTTGGGATGATTTCGTTAAAGAGGGGAAATCCGTTTGGGATGGGGTAAGAAATTACCAAGCAAGAAATAACATGAAAGAAATGAAAAAAGGTGATTGGGTCTTTTTTTATCATTCAAATGAAGGAATGGAGGTTATAGGGCTAGCAGAGGTCAAAAAAGAATTTTTTCAAGATCCAACGACAGAAGACCCAAGGTGGGTGGTAGTAGAAATCGTTCCCATTAAAAAATTCAATAAAACAGTTACATTAAAAATGATGAAATCTGATGACCGATTGTCTAATTTAGCGCTAATCAAACAATCAAGATTGTCAGTAACTCCTGTAGGTAAACAAGAATTTGATATTATTTTAAGTTTAGCCGAGTAGTATTATGAAAAATCTATTTTTAATTATCGTTTTTCAAATTGTAGCGATCCAAATCGGGTATAGTCAAATCAATAATAAAAGAGTAGAATTCCCTATTCAAGGAAATGATTTAGAATCATTTAACATCCCTATTGGCGATCAAGGGGTAATCGTCTTATCACAATTAAATAAGCAATCATTTAACATTCGTAAATTTTCTACTGATTTAGAGCAAATATGGAGCAGTAATACAAATTTAGAGTCAAACTTAGATTATGTTACTTCTAGCTTTGATGGAACTATTTTATCCTTACTCTTTAGCCGATTCAGAAGCAATTCATATGTTATTTTCAGAGTTAAGGTTAATTCCGGAGAAATAACTAAATACCAAATTTATTCCGTGGACCGTATTGAAATTTCAAATTTCAAGGCCTTAAATTACTCTTTGTTCATAGGCGGCATGGTGAATAATCAACCAATCATTTTATTCACCAATTTAAAAGAACGTAAAACAAGGATTTTACCAGCCGTTGTCAAAGGACAAGCTGAAATTCAATCCATGGATTTAGATACAATTCAACAACAAATTAATGTAACCTATTCGGTAGGCGGTAAGGCAAAAGATTATCAATTAATCATCAAATCATTTGATGAAGATGGGAATCAAATAGGACAAGTTTATATGAATCCAAGTGAGGAATTTGCCATGATGAATGGAAAATTGAATCAAATAAATGACTCATTACAAGTCATAGTAGGAACTTATGGCCACAAAAATAGTATTGGTTCATCTCGTGGACCTAGTTCACAGGGCTTATATTTTAACTCATTTATCGACGGTAACATTATTAAATCAACCTATTATAGTTTTACCAAGTTTACTGATTTTTTCAATTTTCTAACTCCCAAGCAAAAGGAAAGACAGGAGAAAAAAATAAAAGAAAAGGAAGTTAAAGGAGAGGATTTGAGGTTGGATTACCGATTGCTCATGCATGACATTATCAAAAATGGCGAAAATTACATCATCATCGCTGAAGCCTTTTATCCAGATTATAAATATAATAATTTCAGTCCTTTCGGGGGATCGATGCTGATGGGTGGCTTAGGTGGATTTTATTCACCTTATTGGAATATGATGAATCCTTATCGCTGGGGTTATGGCAATTATGGTATGTATTCTCCTTTTTCCAGTTATTATAGTCCTTGGGGTTATCGTGGATATAATTCATATAGTAACCAGCAACAATTTGATGGCTGGATTTACACGCATGCAGTCATTGCGGAATTAGATAAAGACGGAAAATTACTTTGGGATCATTGCATTGATTTAAATGATAGCAAAGAATCCAAATTGATTCAGAAAATAAAAGCGTCTGTTGTAAGTAATACAGTCTATTTATCCTACCATCAAAATGATCAAATTATCACCAAATCTATTTCAAATAGTGGAAAGGATGAGGCATTAAGAGTTCAGGAAATCATCCCTGAAGATAAATTAGATAAAGTGAGAAGAACCGTAAAATCTGAAATCAACTATTGGTATGGTCCATATTTCATTGCAGATGGATATCAAACCATTACCAATCAAGAAGAAGGAAGAAGAAATGTCTTCTTTTTAAACAAAATTCAAATCAATCCATAAATTGAAAAAAACAGAAAGTATTTTTATTGATACTCCTGAATTCTGGGGTAAATCGTATGAATTAATTGATTCAGGAGGATTTGAAAAATTAGAGCAATTTGGAAGTTTCTACGTTAGAAGGCCTGAGCCTCAGGCAGTTTGGGGGAAATCCTTATCAGAAGAAACTTGGGTGTCTAAAACGGATGCTTATTTTAAAAAAGAAAAGGGAAGTACTGAAAAAGGATTTTGGGATATACAAAAAAAGACTCCAGAAAAATGGTTTATCAATTATAAATCGGATTTATTGAATTTAAATTTTAAAATTTCATTGTCGTCCTTTAAACATGTAGGCATATTCCCAGAACAGGCGTCCAACTGGGAATTTCTTGCTGAAAACATTCCAAAACTTAAAAACGATAAGCCCAAATTTTTAAATCTATTTGCCTATACGGGGGGAGCGAGTTTGGTGTGCCGACAAATGGGAGCAGATGTAACGCATGTCGATTCTGTGAAGCCTGTATTATCCTGGGCAAGGGAAAACATGGAAATGTCTAATTTAGATTCCATTCGTTGGATGGCGGAAGATGCGCTAAAATTTGTAAAAAGAGAAGCAAGAAGAGGAAACTTTTATCAAGGAATACTTTTAGATCCACCTGCCTATGGAAGAGGTCCTGATGGAGAAAAATGGGTTTTAGAGGAACAAATAGATGATATGTTGAAGTCCGTAAAAGAAATTCTAGACCCTAAAGAACATATTTTATTAACCAATGTATATTCATTGGGATTCTCAACGCTTGTAGTGGAAAACCTAATGAATGGAATTTTTGATGTGCCTAAAAACGCTGAATTTGGTGAAATCTATTTGAATGATACCTTCAATAAAAAACTCCCATTAGGAGTGTTTCATCGTTATTTATATCAAGAAGATTAGGAGTAAATAACTCCTTTAGCAGCCAATAAGGTATTTTTCATTAATGAAACAATGGTCATTGGACCTACTCCTTTAGGAACTGGTGTTATATAAGAGCACTTCTCAAATACATCATCAAAATCTACATCCCCTTTAAGCGCAAAACCTGATTTTTTCGATTCGTCAACAACCCGCGTTAAACCCACGTCGATGATCACGGCACCCTTTTTAACATATGAAGCGTTCAGGAATTCTGGCTTACCTAAAGCGGCAATTAGTATATCGGCTTGTTGGCAAATCTCAACTAAATTTTTAGTCTTAGAATGAGTTAATGTAACAGTGCAATTACCAATTGGGTGATTTCGTTGCATTAGAATAGACATAGGAAGACCGACTATCTGACTTCTGCCCACCACCACACAATGCTTCCCAGCCGTTTCTATCTTGTAATAGGCCAATAAA
This sequence comes from Cytophagaceae bacterium, assembly GCA_947486835.1. Lineage (GTDB taxonomy): Bacteria > Bacteroidota > Bacteroidia > Cytophagales > Spirosomataceae > Aquirufa. Next base: position 27,349 of record CANKVC010000005.1, read on the forward strand.
TCTAAAACACCCTGAGGAGTAGCAGAAATATAGGCTGGTAATCCTTTAGCCATTCGACCAATATTGATGGGATGAAAACCATCCACATCCTTACGGGGGTCGATTGTTTCCATGATGCGGTCTGGATTAATATGATCAGGTAAAGGTAATTGTACAATTAACCCATCCATTTCAGCATTATGATTAATTTTTAAAACTTCTTCAAGTAATTCTTTTTCAGAAATAGTGGGAGGAAAGCGTAATAATGTAGAAATAAAACCTAATTCTTCGCAAGATTTCACCTTATTGGCCACATAAGTTTCTGAGGCTCCGTTATTTCCAACCAAAATAGCTACTAAATGTGGAGGTCTTTTACCCGACTGAATCAGTTCAGAAACTTCTAAGGCTATCGCCGATTTCATTGTCTCGGCTACAAATTTTCCATCTATAATTTGACCCATAGTTTTAATCTATTTTTTTCGCTTTTTAGTAGCTACAGGGGCAGCATCACCTAAGGCTAAACATTCTTCTAAAGTTAAATCCTCTGGCTTTTGGCCTTTCGGTATTTTCACATTTCGCTTTCCTATTTGGATATATGGCCCATACATTCCATTGACAATTTTGACAATGTCATTTTCAGGAAATTCTTTTATGAATTTATTAGCTTCTAAAGTTCTTTTAGCTAAAATTAATTCGATGGCGCGTTCTTGGGTGATACTTGTTAAATTATCCGTTTTGCCTAATGAATAATATTTACCGCTATGTTTGACATAAGGACCAAAACGACCTTTTCCAGTTTCGATCAAACTTTCTTCAAAAAAGCCTAATCCAGCAGATTCTGCAGCTAATGCAGCACTTTTTATAACTAATAAGGCGGTTTCTAAATCAATCGTAAAAGGATCAAAATCCACGGGTAAACTTGTGAATTTACCATCTATTTTAATGTATGGACCTAATTTACCCGCACCAATGATAACTGCTTGATCTTCAAAAACACCTATTTCCCTAGGTAATTTAGGTCTAGCCAACAGTAAAATTGCTTCATCAAAAGTTAATGTAGCTATGTTATGATTGTTACTTAAATTAGCAAAAGTGGGCTTGTCTTCATCTCCAGATTCTCCTAATTGTACAAATGGACCGAATCGACCTAGTCGAACTGAAATTTTCTTGCCTGTTTCTGGATCTAATCCTAATTCTCTTCCGCCACCGATGGAAGTTCTCGTTATTGACTTACTATCTTCAATTGTTTGATGAAAACTTGAATAAAAGCTTTTCATTAATACGGTCCATTCCAACTTACCTTTAGCAATATTGTCGAATTGATCCTCCATTTCTGCTGTAAAGGTATAATCCACTACATTTTCAAAGTTATCAACCAAAAACTCCGTCACTAAAGTACCAATATGTGTAGGAAACAATTTTGCTTTTTCAGTTCCCACAATTTCAGAATTCAATGAACCTGATATTTCATCATCCTTTAAAATCCAAGTTTGAAATTTCCTTTCTTTTCCATCGCGATCTTCCTTAACCACATAAGCCCGCTTGATAATGGTAGAGATGGTTGGCGCATAAGTAGATGGTCTACCAATTCCTCGTTCCTCTAAAGCTTTCACTAAACTAGCTTCCGTATAACGAGCCGAAGGCCTGGTGAATCTTTCAGATGCTTTTAATTCATTAATATTTAATATTTGACCTACGTTTAAAGGAGGTAACATATCCTTATTTTCGTCCTCCTCGTCTTCATCTTTTCCCTCTAAATAAGCTTTTAAAAATCCTTCAAATGCAATGACTTCTCCTTGTGCAACCAAAATTTCGGGTGTCGTCGAAATATCTATTTGAGCAGTCGTTCTTTCAATTTTAGCATCAGCCATTTGAGACGCTATGGCTCGTTTCCAAATCAATTCATACAACCTTTTTTCTCTTGCATCACCTGAAATGGTACTCAATTCAAAATCTGTAGGACGTATGGCCTCATGGGCTTCTTGCGCACTTTCTGATTTTGTTTTAAACTGACGTTCAAGATGAAATTTAGATCCATAGGCAGATTCAATGGCTATTTTAGCCTTATCTCTTGCTTCTTGGGAAAGCATTGTAGAATCAGTTCTCATATACGAAATACGACCTGACTCATATAATTTCTGTGCGATGGACATGGTAGTTGCCACCGCATAACCTAATTTTCTTGAAGCCTCCTGTTGTAAGGTAGATGTGGTAAAAGGTGCTGCTGGAGTTTTTGTTGCTGGTTTAGTCTCTAAATTTTTGATTGAAAATGTAGCGCCAACGCATTTTTTCAAAAAGTCAACTGCCTCATTTTCTTTGGCAAATGATTTAGATAATTCCGCTTTTAATACTTTATTCCCAGGCAAATCAAATAGAGCTACTGCTTTAAAGCTAGAAATAGCTTTATGGTTGTCTATTTCTTTTTCACGCTCGACAATTAAACGAACTGCAACCGATTGAACACGACCCGCTGATAAACCTCTCTGCACCTTCGACCATAAAACAGGAGATAATTCAAAGCCGATCAAGCGATCCATTATTCTACGAGCTTGTTGGGCATTAACTAAATCCATATCAATCTCTCGAGGATTTAGAATAGCTTTTTTTATGGCACTTTCTGTTATTTCTCTAAAAACAATCCGTTTGGTTGTATTTTTTAATCCTAACGCCTCTTTTAAATGCCAAGAAATAGATTCTCCCTCACGGTCATCATCAGTAGCTAGCCAAACTTCATCAGATGATTTTGCTAAACTCTTTAACTCAGAAATGACTTTCGTTTTATCTGGTGATATTACATAAGTCGGTGTAAAATCATTATCTACATCAATAACCTTGTCACCTTTCGTGGGCAAATCTCTAACATGACCGAAGGATGATTTTACAATAAAATCTTTACCTAAATAACCTTCAATTGTTTTAGCTTTTGCCGGGGACTCTACGATGACTAAATTTTTTGCCATTTCAAATTTTGAAAATATGTAATTTTTAAAGACCGCAAATATAAGTGCTTAAAATGTATTTATTCAAATTGATTTTTAACCTGATCGAAATAATCAAAAAATCATTCAGGAATATTACCAATTCTAATTCTTGAGTTAATATTTATTCGCAAACCTACATAATTAAATTGGCCATTATTAAAATTAGCTATTGCCTCCAATCGCAATACTTTCATAACTCCATCTAAACCATAGCCAATTTCGTTATAAAACAGGTTTTGATTGTTGATGTAATAAGCATTGGCAATCAATAATTCTTTCACATAAGCTTTCTTAAAGCCTAATAATGGTTTCAACCACAAATTTGTAAACTGAAATTGGGACAATGCCTCTACATAATTACCTGCGGTACTATATGAGTAATGATTCACATTTAAACGTTGATTTGCCCCACTGGTTAAATTTTGATAATATCCAACAAGTCGATGAGTCGCTAACATATCTCCAGTTTGAACTAGGTTAAGGCCACCATTAAAATGCTTAAAATCTTGAAAATAAATTGGTTTATTCCCTATAAATGTTCCGGCATTTAAAATAAAACCTGTTTTAACCCAAGGACTTAAGCTTATATTTTGAATGTAAGATAGTTCCGTCAATTGAAAGTTGATGTTTGATTTGAATACATCAGGCCATCCCGCACGATATTTAAAAATAATTAATGGCGATGAGCCCCAGTCGAAAACACGTAAATTATTATTGTAAGAATAGGATAAAAATGGCCTAAAAGCCAATTGAACCTGAGTAACAAAAGAATTGTGCGTATCAAATCCTTCTTTTCGATTTTCTACATTGGTAGGATTATTGCTATTAAAGGTTCGATTCATGTAATTCACCCAATAATAACCCGTTATATTATCCATTTGACTTTGCCTTGATGATTCTATCAAAGCTTTTAAATAAAATCGAGATGAGAAACGATTGATCAATGCTAAACTCCAAAATTCCTTTCGAAAAATTTTCATTTGATTATTTTTCAGAAGTAAAGTTGCCAAAGAATTCATCTCTGGAGAAATGGTATTTTCGGGATTAAATTGTGAAATATAATCTCCATTGGCCAATTGAATATCGAAGGAATCCGTTTTATACCTTAGCTTTAAATAGCCCGTATTTCGATTTAATCCAAAAGAGCGTCTTCCTAAACTCTCTAATTCTAAGAATTTATATGGAGCCCACCGACGTCTAAGCACCACAGCTGAATTAACAACAAAACCCTCTGCAGTATTAAAATTAGAATCAAAAACCGGGGATTTATAATAAATTTCAAATGGGTAAAAGTCCTTTTTTCTTTGTCCAAAAAAAAATGACTTACTAAAAATTAATTGGCTTAAGTTAAAAGGTGATTTTCTCAGCGCATCAAAGGAGGCTACTGACGTTTCAACAGTTGATTCTCTTATATCATCAATTAATTCTGATTTTTCTGGCATCATATCCAGGTAATTGTTGACAACCGAATCTATACTAATCTTATCCGCTGTAGGCCTTAATTTCCATTTTCTAATCAGTCCAAGATGTAAATTCCTAATAAGTTGTGATACAAATACTTCATCAAAGGTTATCTCAGATATATTAAGTCTTTCTTTTTTACTCGTTGGCAGACTAAAAGTCTGCGTTGGCATGTTCCAGTTTTCTACAGGTCCAATAATGTTTTGATTCAATATAAATTCTCCTTCAATTCCTAAAAGACCTCCTTTAACTAGTATATTCGATTGCTTAGGTATCC
>CANKVC010000006.1 GCA_947486835.1 Cytophagaceae bacterium
ACAAAGGATTTTGCACTCAAAGCTCTTGAAAATGAAAAATTAGGTAAAAATGGTACAAGCGATTTTTTAGCCATCAGTTTCTCGTCGCCTGATTATGTTGGGCATAATTTTGGCCCACAATCCATTGAATTAGAGGACACTTATTTACGTTTGGACAAAGATATCGCTGAGATTTTGACTTATTTGGATGCGCAATATGGAAAAGATCAAGTGCTTGTTTTTCTTACGGCAGATCATGCGGTAGCTGAGGTTCCTGGATATGCCAATAGCAAAAAATTGCCAGGTGGAGTTTTTGAACGAAATGCATCCATTTCCGACATGAAAAAAGCGATCAATCAAGCATTCGGAAATGTAGATTTATTGGTCGGCGAGGAAAATAGCCAACTCTATTTCAATCATAATCTAATGGATAAAATGGGAATAGATACTAAAAAACTATTTGATGTAGTTCGGAAATCGTACCAAAAACAAGAAGGTTTTTCAGAGCTGGTTAATTTAAAAGATATTCAGGGTGCTAATTTAAATGCCCAGTATACCCAATTGATTATCAACGGATATCATCCAGCGAGAAGTGGCGACTTTATGATATTATTAAAACCATCCTGGTTTATGGGATCAAAAACAGGCACGACACATAGTACTTTATATTCCTATGATACCCATGTACCCTTGTTGTTTTATGGCTGGAAAGTTAAGCCAACTGAAATCATCAAAAGAACTTCCATTAGTGATATTTCAGTGACATTGGCCAACTGGCTACATATTATGGAACCATCAGGAAGCACTGGTAATGTTATAACGCAAATACCTTAGCCATTAAATCAATATTTGCAATTTTTAAAGATTATTAGCTAATTTTGTAGCCAAATTTAGAATTAAATTAAGATTAACAAATGAAAATAGCTGTAGTAGGAACTGGATATGTAGGTTTGGTTACGGGTACTTGTTTTGCAGAAACAGGAAATCATGTAACATGCGTAGATATAAATGAAGATAAAATTAATCGAATGAAAGCAGGTGAGGTTCCTATTTACGAACCTGGACTTGAAGATTTATTTCATCGAAATACAGCAGAAGGTAGATTGAATTTTACCACCTCACTAAGTGAAGGTATTAAAGGAGCAAAAGTTATTTTCCTTGCGTTACCTACTCCTCCGGGTGAAAATGGATCAGCTGATTTAAAATACATTTTACAGGTAGCTAAAGACTTGGGACCTCTGATCACCGAATATACCGTGATCATTGACAAAAGTACAGTGCCCGTTGGAACCTCTGAACTAGTACACCAAGCGATAGCCAAAAATGTATCACCCGATTTATTTGACGTAGTTTCAAATCCTGAATTTTTGAGAGAAGGTGTTGCGGTTGAGGATTTTATGAAACCAGACCGAGTGGTGATTGGAACGGAATCCGAAAAAGCAAAAGAAATACTAAATCGATTATATGCCCCATTAGTTCGCCAAGGAAATCCCATTATATTCATGGACGAACGTTCGGCAGAAATGACCAAATATGCAGCAAATGCATTTTTGGCCACCAAGATTACCTTCATGAATGAAATTGCTAACCTGTGCGAGCTAGTTGGCGCAAACGTGGACGATATCCGTAGAGGAATAGGCACCGATTCAAGAATAGGCAAGCGTTTTTTATTTGCAGGCATCGGATACGGAGGTTCTTGCTTCCCCAAGGATGTGCAAGCGTTAGCCAAAACTTCAGAAGAGAATAATTACCAATTTCACATTTTAGATAGTGTGATGAAGGTTAATGAAAAGCAAAAAACAAAGTTGATTCCAGTGATTAAAAATCACTTCAATAATGATTTAGCGGGAAAAACGATTGGCATTTGGGGTTTAGCATTTAAGCCATATACTGATGACATTCGCGAAGCACCTGCTTTATACAACATCGAAAACCTCCTTGAATTAGGATGTAAAATAAATGTGTATGATCCTGAGGCTATGCCTAACGTCAAAGAATTATTGGGAGAAACCGTTACCTTCTCGAAGAATCCTTACGATGCGATTGAGAATGCGGATGCGCTCCTTATTGTGACCGAATGGCCACAATTTAGAACGCCTGATTTTGAGCGCATGGAAAGCTTATTGAAAAATAAGGTTATTTTTGACGGTAGAAATTTATATGAAATGGCTCAAATGAAAGAACTAGGATACACCTACTATTCCATTGGCCGCGGGGTGGTTAAGTGAATTAGGTAAGAGGTAATAGGTAAGAGGTATTAGGTGAGAGGTAAGAGGTAATAGGTATTAGGAAAAGTAGGGGACGGGTTTACCTCGGCCCCAAAAAGAAAAAAGTTTTAAAAGCATTATGAAGAGAATATTAATTACAGGTGGTGCAGGGTTTTTAGGTTCGCATTTATGTGATCGTTTTATCAAAGAAGGCTATCATGTGATTGCCATGGACAACTTGATTACTGGGGATTTGAAAAATATTGAGCATTTATTTAAGCTCCCAAATTTTGAGTTTTACCACCATGATGTCTCTAAATTCATTCATGTTCCAGGCCAATTAGATTATATTTTACATTTTGCGTCTCCCGCTTCACCCATTGATTATTTAAAAATACCTATTCAAACCTTAAAGGTGGGTTCATTAGGCATTCACAATTGCTTAGGCTTAGCTAGAGTAAAAGGAGCTCGTGTCTTAATCGCTTCTACATCCGAGGTTTATGGAGACCCGACCGTTCATCCTCAACCAGAGGAATATTGGGGAAATGTAAATCCGGTCGGCCCACGTGGAGTATATGACGAAGCAAAGCGTTTCCAAGAGGCGATGACCATGGCCTATCATACCTATCATGGATTAGAAACAAGAATCGTTCGAATCTTTAATACCTATGGTCCAAGAATGCGATTAAACGATGGTCGTGTACTTCCTGCATTTATAGGCCAAGCATTGCGTGGAGAAGATTTAACTATGTTTGGCGATGGATCACAAACAAGAGCTTTCTGTTTTGTCAATGATTTGGTGGAGGGTATTTATCGGCTTTTATTAAGTGATTACACCCAACCTATGAACATAGGTAATCCAGATGAAATTACCATAAAGGAGTTTGGTGAAGAAATTATCAAATTAACGGGGACTTCCCAAAAGCTTATTTCATTGCCATTGCCTACAGACGACCCTAAGCAACGTAAACCCGATATCACTAAGGCGAAAGCCATCTTGGGTTGGGAGCCAAAAGTATCTCGGGCAGAAGGTTTAAAAATCACCTACGAGTATTTCAAATCATTGAGCCCAGAAGATTTACATCGGATGGCACATCATAAAGAGTTTTAGTTAAAACCGGGGAAACCCGGTTTTTTTATTCCTTGTAGAGACGCGATACCTCGCGTCTTTTTTGGTTATTTTTTGTGGGAAATAGACGCGATTAACGCGACTCTACAAAAATAAATCTAGATATAAATAGTCACGAAATATCGCTTCCCCACAAAAAGAATCATCTGAAAGCAAAGACGCAATTACCATATCAGCACAAAAACAAAAAAGGCTGCTCTTACGAGCAGCCTTTTTATTTCGGAATTGAAATATCTTAATTAAAGATATAACGAACTCCAAATTGTGCTTGCCAACGAGATCCTAGACCAAATGATCTTTGGAAAGTATCAGACAATGGAGTGGTTCCAGAACGGTAAGGGAACGTGAAAACAGGTCTTCCAGTAGCAGCATCATTAGCTACGTAATTGATTAAACCTGCACGAAGTGTAGATTGATTTAATCCCCACTGTGGAGTCACGTAGTTACCGAAGTTAAATACATCTAAAGTAAACTGTAATGTGTTTTTATGACCACCTACTTTGATGTAGAAATCTTGAATAATTTTAAAGTCGAAATTCGCCGACCAAGGTAACTCTGCCCCATTACGCTCTGCATAATGACCACGGTGTGAATTTAAATAAGAATCTTGTGTAATATACTTATCTAAATCAGCCCATTGTTGGGCTGCCGTATAAGTACCCAAATCTCTTAGCAAAATATCAGATTGACTGCGAGGGATGAAAATCAAATCATTTGATGTTTGATTATCTCCATTCATGTCACCTGAATACGTATAAGAGAAACGACCTGCTGGAGCTGCAGAATATGTAAATCCAAAAGTAGTACTTGCATTCTCATTCAAATAGTTTAAACGATATGAACCATATGCATTAAAACGATGCGTTTGAATATAAGAAGAATATGACGCCACGTTCTCATTTGGATCACCAGAAATCACACGATCTCTCCATTGCGATTGAGCAATCGAACCTCCATCATTCACAGAACGAGAATCAGAGTTCGTATAAGCTAAAGAGGCAAAAAGTCCATTTTCAAAAGATTTTGAAATAGTAGCTGTAAAAGCATATGAATAACCTAAGTCTGTATTCTTGATAACAATCGCATCAGAAATATTAGGGCTTGATACTGTATTAGGACCAACTGCAGGAGCATTTACCCCTCTCACATTACCATAAATAGCGAAATTCCTTACCGAACTTGGAAGTCCATTAGCACCTAAAGTGTAGAAAATTACACGATTATCTGCGCCAACAGCCTTAACCGTCGATTTAGGTAAATTCACATTCTCTAAATATACCGCGTTAATATCCTTTGTATAAATACCTTCTAATCCTAAAATCCAACCATTACCTAAGTTTTTGTCTAAGGCTAAATTAGTTCTAAATACTTGAGAAAATTTAAAGTTAGGATCCGTAACAGCCAAGTTATATGCTGTAGGCGTCAAAGGCAAAGTAATGGCCGGACGATATGCATTCACGTCTGGATTGAATGGACGGTTTGTAGGATTTTGAATATTTTCTGAACCAAACAATACACCATTGTTAGACAATTGATTCGATAACCAAACGTAAGGAACACGACCCGAGAATATACCTAAACCTCCACGAATTTGAGTTTGCTTGTCATCCTTTACATCCCAGTTGAAACCAAAACGAGGTGACCATAAAACAGTTGTCTCAGGGAACTTATTTGTCGTCAATTTAACCCCATCGCGGAATGTTAAACTTGGAACATACGTGTTCGTATACTTTGGCTCATCAAAAGATGGGAATGAAGTAGCATCCGCGCGTAATCCAAAAGTCAATTTAAGTCCTTTAGCTGCAGTAATCTCATCTTGTCCATAAAAACTTAATGTACTACCCTTCATTTCAGCAAAAGGGAAAGTACTGTAGTTTGACCATTGTTGTTGGTAACGCGCAGGAATTACTTTCGTATCTCCATTGGCCGAATTAATGAAGTCATCAATCGATTTGAATTGATATCCTCCATAATAGTTAGGAGCAAAACCATTCATAAATGAATTTGTCTCATAAGCTAAACCTAGCGTATACACATGCTTTCCTTTGTAAATAGTTAAGTTGTCAGCGATTTGAAAAATATCAGAATTCAAAATATTATTTGCTGAGAATGGCTCATATCCAAATACAGTCAACTCATTCAAATCATTATTTCCAATGTCAACAGTCGGGAATGGATTATCATTCACTGGAGATTGACGGAAGTCACGCATCGCAGTGTAACCTACAGTCAAGTTGTTCGCTACCGAGCTAGAAAAAGTTGAGTTTAATTCTGCAATATATGAGTCAAGGTTATTATTAATTCTATACAATGAACCTTGGAAAGGTAAAACGGTCGCAGATGCACCACGTCCACCAGATAATGAACCTGAATTTGATGGATTGATATCCGCATAAGAACGCAAATAATTATATTTTACGTTGAATTTATGCTTATCAGAAATATTCCAATCCAAACGTAAATTTACTTTTTGAGAATATTTTTCTCTATTCCAGTTCTCATAAGCACCTGGATTATACTTGAATTTACTCATTAAGAAATCTTTCAAGCGATCTAAATCGGCTGCTTTCGCAATCGATTTATTTGGTTCTGAACCGGTTCTAGTAGCGACAAAGTTTGAACCTGGATCCGTTTGTGTTTCTTGTTCAAATGAACCAAAAACAAATAATTTATCTTTGATTAAAGCACCACCGATACGAGCACCGATTTGCCCACGAGCAAAAGTTCCATATTGATTCACCACCTCACCGATTTTATTACCTACCAATCCTTGGTCTGTACCGAAATAGTATCCAGAACCAGACCAATTGTTAGTACCTGATTTGGTTACTACGTTGATATTCGCTCCCGTCGCCATTCCTTGACGAACGTCATAAGGTGCGATCAAAACTTGGAACTGGTCAATCGCATCCACTGAAATTGGAGATGCTCCAGCCTGTCCACCAATCGTACTAGACAACGCAAAAGCATTATTAAAAAATGCTCCATCAACAGTAATGTTATTATACAATGAATTACGACCTGCAAAGTTCAAACCATTTGCACGTGGATCTAAACGAGCAAAATCACCTAATGAACGATTTAAAGTAGGTAGGGTAGTAATTTGATTATTACTAACTGTTGTGGCAGCACCTGTACGACCTGAGTTGATGATCGAACTACGAGAAGCAACCACTTTAACTTCTTCCAATTGAGATTGATTTACTTCCAATTTGAAGTTTTGGCGTAATTCCTGAGCTAATGTCAAAACGATTCCTGATTGAACCGCATTTTTATAACCCACAAATGAAACCGTAATTTTGTATGGTCCACCCACACGCATATTAACAATGTTGTAGCGTCCATCCGCTCTTGTGGAACCACCATAACGAGAACCCGTAGGCTCATGAACGGCAATTACCGAAGCACCAGGTAAACCTTGCCCTTTTTCATCCACTACAGTACCTGCTAGAGCAGCAGTTGTAGAACCTTGAGCAAATAATCCACTCACAGGTAGCATCATTAAAAGCGCAAAAAACGCTCCCAACAACACAGAATTAGTCATAAATCTTTTCTGCATAAAATTGAAATTTAGATATAAGTTAGTTGAAAGAAACTTTACACAAAATAAACCTAAAAAATCAAATACTCCAATTGTTTAGCAAAAGACTTTTGAGGTTTTTTGATCTAAATTGTTGACTTATAGGATAAAAGCAGTAAAAAATACAATTTTAAAAATCCACAAGCCATCTAATAATGCAAGTTTCCTTGAAAATTTAACAAAACCTTAATTTTTAATTATTTAAAGAATAATTTTGCATTAGAAATTTATATATGCAAACGAACAAAGAACCCATCAAATTAACTTCATTTTCACATGGAGCAGGCTGTGGTTGTAAAATATCCCCACAAATTTTAGATAAAATTCTGAAATCGGATACACCAAAAAAGAATCATCCCCTATTATTGGTTGGCAATGAAAGCCGAGACGATGCCGCTGTATTTGATTGGCAAAATGGAGAAGCGGTCATCTCGACGACCGATTTTTTCATGCCCATTGTGGATGATCCCTTTGATTTTGGTAAAATAGCAGCAACAAATGCCATTTCTGATATTTATGCGATGGGGGGAACTCCACTCATGGCCATCGCAATTCTGGGATGGCCCATCGACAAACTCGCCCCTGAAATTGCGGCCCAAGTTCTGGAAGGTGGAAGAGCTGCTTGCGCAGAAGCTGGAATTCCTTTGGCAGGAGGCCACTCCATCGATTCCCCTGAACCGATTTTTGGTTTAGCTGTCACAGGAAAGGTTAAAAAAGAACATTTAAAACAAAATGATCAAGCTACCCAAAATTGCCTGCTTTATTTATCTAAGCCTTTAGGTGTTGGGATTTTATCGACCGGTCAAAAAAGAGGCATCGTCAGCCCAACTGATTTAGCCAAGGCTGTCAAACAAATGAGTACACTTAATTTATTAGGTGAAAAATTGGGCCCTCTCCCCTATGTCCATTCGTTAACAGATGTGACGGGGTTCGGTTTATTTGGACATTTAGTTGAGATGGCAGATGGTTCAAATGTAAGTTCTGAGCTATTTTTCAAGGAAATACCGACATTAGATAATTTAGACACCTATTTAGATCAAAAATGTTTCCCTGGTGGAACAGAGCGCAATTGGGCTAGTTATGGACACAGAATCCAAGAAGGAATTACAGAAACCCAAAGGCTCATTGGCGCCGACCCACAAACCTCGGGGGGCTTATTAATTGCCATAGAAGAAAAATCCCAAGAAGTTTTTGAGAAATTTCTAAAGGATGAAGGATTCAATCTAAAGCCCATTGGAAGAACCACTGAAAAAAGGGAAAAAGCGATATACATTCAATGAAATTATTTTTCAGAAAACTAGGTGAAAAAGGAAGTCCTATTGTTATTTTACATGGGATTTTTGGCACGTCGGACAACTGGGTTGGCATCGCTAAAGTCCTAAGCGAAAACCACCAAGTCTTCCTTTTAGATTTACGCAATCACGGGCATTCCCCATGGTCTGACGAATTTGACTACCAGGTCATGTCGGAAGATTTACTGGAATTCATTCAGGACCATTCACTCGAGAAACCGTTATTAATCGGTCACTCCATGGGTGGAAAAGTCGTGATGCAATTTGACCTAAATCACCCCAACATAGCCCATAAAATAGTGGTTGTGGACATAGCTCCTAAATTTTATCCTGTCCATCATAGTTTAATTTTAGAAGGATTAAATAGCTTAGATGTGGCACATTTGGAAAATAGGCAGGCGGCTAATGAGCACATGAAGCGATTTGAGGACAATGAGGGGGTGCGCCAATTTCTATTAAAAAACCTACATAGAACTGGAGAAAATGGTTTTGAATGGAAAATAAATCTACAAGTTATTTCGAAAAATATTGATGTGGTGGGTTTAGAGTTATGGGTCAATCAACCCTCCGAAACCATTGCCATTTTTATTAAAGGCGCTGAATCACATTACATTCAACCGGAGGACCAACGATTAATCTCGGAAATATTTCCCAATTTTGAGTTGTTCGAAATTCCCCATGCAAGTCATTGGGTTCAAGCAGATCAACCCGCGGCATTTTTAGAAGTAATAAACAGCATACTATGAAACTCGTCCTCATCCCCTGCCCCATCTCAGAAAATACCGCATCGGATGTGTTGCCCGCAGACGTCTCGAAATATGTCCTTTTATGCAAGCATTATTTAGTTGAAAATGTTAGAACCGCCAGAAGGTTTATCAGCGAACTGAAATTAGGGATTAATATCGAAGAGTTAACTTTTGAAATTTTAGATAAAGACAGTACCCGTTCCCTAATTTCATCTTTTATTTCTAAGCACAAACAAGAGGAATACGTAGGGGTTTTATCAGAAGCGGGTTGCCCTGGAATTGCAGATCCAGGAGCTTTGGCTGTGTCCATCGCACAGGAAATGAATATGGAAGTAGTCCCTTTGGTAGGCCCATCCTCCATTTTATTAGCCTTGATGGGGTCTGGATTTTCAGGTCAAAACTTCACATTTCATGGTTATTTACCCATAGATAAAGATTTGAAAGCTAAAAAAATAAATCTTTTAGCAAGAGAGGTAGAAAAAACTGGGTTTACCCACTTGTTTATTGAAACACCTTTTAGAAATAATGCAATGCTAGAAGATCTGATCAATAACTCTCCCGCTAATTTATTAATCTGCATTGCCTGTGATGTAACAAGCCCCACAGGATTTATCAAAACTAAGTCGGCCCACACCTGGAAAAGCGAAATGCCCGATTTACATAAAAGACCTTGCATCTTCCTGCTAGGTCAATAAAATTGAATTAAAGTAGTAATTTGCAGAAATTTCTAATACCGATGCAGTTAAAATCTTTTTCATTCAATCCTTTTCAAGAGAACACCTACATTATTTGGGATCAAGATGGGAATGGAGCCATCATTGATCCTGGCTGTTATACATTTGAAGAAAGACAAGAACTAAAAACATTTGTTTCGGAAAATAAGATCCAACTAAAATTCATTTTAAATACGCATGCACATATCGACCATGTGCTAGGAGTTGATTTCGTAAAGAATGAATATAAAATACCATTTTGCTTACATCCTAAAGAAATTCCGATTTTAAGCGATTCAGAAAACAGAGCTGCTGTATACGGATTTCCGCATTATCAAGCGGCATCAGTGGATCGCTGGTATACGGACAATGAAATAATCACCATTGGCAATATCGAATTAAAGGTGCTTTTTGTCCCTGGGCATGCGCCAGGACATGTGGCATTTTATGAGGAAAATAATGGCATACTCATTGACGGCGATGTATTATTTAGAAGAAGCGTGGGAAGGACTGATTTTCCACTATGTAATCATGCTGACCTCATGCAGAGTATTCGCACGGAATTATACACGTTACCCGATTCCGTAAAAGTGTATCCAGGTCATGGCGGCCCCACCACAATCGGGGAAGAAAAAGTAAGTAATCCATATATCAAAGGAGTATGAGCATCAAGAAAGAAATCCCCAACATATTAACTCTGGGAAATTTATTGGCCGGTTGTTTGGGTTTATATTTTGTCATGCAGTCCAAATTGGAATATGCGGCATATATGATATTCATTTCGTTGGTCTGCGACTTTCTTGATGGCTTTTTGGCCAGGCTATTGCATGCCTACTCAGATATTGGCAAAGAATTAGATTCATTGGCCGACGTAGTTTCCTTTGGAATTTTACCCAGTTTTATCTTACTGAATTTAGTGGAGCAAAGTTGCGGCAATCAATGTACGATTGGCTTATTCGGGTTTTATAAACCATTCTTAGTTTTCTCATTAGCGTTGATGTCGGCCTACCGACTCGCCAAGTTCAATGTAGATACCCGACAAACCGATCAGTTTATAGGTGTTCCAACACCGGCCAATGGTTTATTAGTAGCCTCATTGCCCTTGATCATTCATTTCCAACCTGAGTACACCAATTACATTTTAAATTTCAAGGGAATCCTTATTTATAGCGTCATAATGAGTTATTTATTAGTCTCAGAACTTCCTTTAATGGCTTTCAAGTTTAAATCTTGGGATTGGAAAAGCAATCAGATAAAATTCATTTTCCTTTTCTATTGTATTGCTGCCCTAGTTATGCTTAAATTTGTAGCATTCCCGGTTATTGTGATTAGCTACATCCTTTTATCAGGAATAATTTTTATCCTCAATCCCTCCAAAAAATGAAATTTTTAGCTGAAATTAATGTAATGCCTCAAAAAGAAATTCTAGATCCTCAAGGAAAAGCCGTTCGTATCGGTTTGCAAAATCTAGGCATTCATCAAGTCGCTGATGTCCGTATCGGAAAGCACATCACATTAACTTTAGAGGCTAATAATGAATCAGAAGCGAATGAAATTGTAACTAATGCTTGCAATAAATTATTGGCCAACTTGATCATGGAGGAATTCGAATTTAGCCTTCAAGCCTTGTAATTAAAATTGGTCTGTGTGTAAAAGCACAAGCGTACAAGCTTCTTCTACTTCAATATTTAATTTATTAATTTCTGCGTATAATTTCGGGTTCTCAGTACCTGGATTAAAAATAATGCGTTCTGGTTTTATTATAGATAAATCTTCCAATAAATCCTGTTGATTTTGCGGCCCTACATATAGCGTAACGGTATGGATATGATCAAAATCATTTATTCCCACCTGTATGGTCAAACCTAAAGCTACACCCGCTTTATTTCCTTTCAAAAAGACCTCGTGCCCTTTTTCTACTAATAATTCCAATGCTTTATAAGCATAACGATCTGGGTTTGTAGACGCCCCAAAAATCAAGACTCTCATATTCTCAATAAATAATCGCAATATTAATTATTAAATTCCGTTATTAGCCCACATAATAATGAATGAGTTAGAAATTAATACATTCAAAAACAATTCGCCAAACTAGACAATGAAAAAAACGGAACCATTTCCAATAGTTAACTATTGGAATGAAAAATGGGAAAGGATAAACTTTCCTGAATTCGACAATCAAATCCATTATGAGATTTCAAACTATGGCCGCATTAAAAGCTTTCAAAATACTCAAGAAGGCGTTTTAATTCAAGGCTCTCTCATTCAGGGATATCAATCGCTCAATGTGCGATTTCAAAATAAATCGGTCAACCACTATTTACATAAGTTAGTGGCCAAGCATTTTTGCCAACAAAACAGCCCAAAAGACACATTTGTGATACATCTCGATTATAACAAACTGGATAACCGAGCCGATAATCTGCAATGGGCAGATCGAAGTAAAGTCACCGAGCACAATAAAAACAACCCATCGGTCGTCAATCGGCTCATCCCACTGAGGACAAAAAACTATAAATTGACCGAAGGCAAAGTGATGCTAATTAAACAAATGCTCAAGTCAGATAAAAGCAGACTCAAGATGATTGCCAAGCAGTTTGGAATAACGCATACCCAATTGAACAGAATTCGTTCTGGAGAAAATTGGAAGCAAGTAAAACTAGCAGATGAGGTCTAAAACAATGCCGATGCAATAGCACGCACGCTATCCGACTTACTCATCGTATAAAAATGCAAAGCAGGGACATTCGCTTGGATTAATTCCTTGCCTTGTTGGATCGCCCATTCAATACCTATTTGCTTAATAGCCGCATTATTATCACATTTTTTAACCTCTGAGGCCAACGCTTCAGGGATTTCTAAATGAAAAATTTCCGGCAATATTTCCAGTTGTTTCAAAGTAGCCAAGGGCTTAATCCCTGGAATGATAGGAACCAAAATTCCTATTTCACGGCATTTGCGCACAAAATCAAAATACTTTTCATTATTAAAAAACATTTGCGTCACAATATAATCAGCACCCGCGTCCACTTTTTGCTTTAAATAACGCATATCTTCTTCCAATGAAACAGCTTCAAAATGTTTTTCTGGATAAGCGGCAACTCCGATACAAAAATCGGTAGGAAGTGATTCCGTTTCTTCATGCAATAAAATTCCCTGGTTCATCGCTTTCACTTGACCTACTAACTCATTTGCATACGCGTGACCTCCTTGTTTTGGAATAAAATGTGTTTCCCCTTTCTCCTGATCACCTCGCAAAATCAATACATTTTCAATACCCAAATAATGCAAATCAATCAAAAAATCTTCGGTTTCTTCTTGGGTAAATCCTCCACAAATCACATGAGGAACGGCATCTACTTGGAATTTTTGCATAATTGACGCACAAATACCTAATGTTCCTGGACGTTTACGAATAGGTATTCGAGTAGAAACACCATTGACAATTTTCTGAATATATTCCTCTCTGTGATAAGTAACCTCTATAAAAGGTGGCTTAAATTCCATTAAAGGCTCAATGTGCGACATCAATTCACCCAAATGTTGCCCCTTCATAGGAGGAATTATCTCAATGGAAAACAAGGTTTTTCCTTTGGCTTCTTGTAAATATTGTGTGATCTTAGTCATCTTCCTAATCGTAATTTAAAACTGGACTCAACCATCTTTCTATTTCTTCCAAAGGCATTTTTTTCCTTTCAGTATAATCAATCACCTGATCTTTGGCAATTTTACCTAAGGCAAAATAAGTGCTTTCAGGATGTGAGAAATAAAATCCAGAAACCGCAGAAGCTGGATACATCGCATAACTCTCGGTCAGTTTGATGCCAATCTGATTTTCCGCGTCAAGCAATTCAAAAAGTCGTTTTTTCTCCGTGTGATCAGGACACGCGGGATAACCCGGTGCTGGCCTAATTCCTTGATATTTCTCCGAAATCAAATCTTCACTAGTTAAAATTTCGTCATGGGCATATCCCCAATATTCTTTACGAACCCGCTCATGCATCAACTCAGCAAATGCTTCAGCCAAGCGATCTGCCAAAGCCTTCACCATAATCGAATTATAGTCATCGTGTTGTTTTTCGTACTTCTCCAACAAAGCCTCAATGCCAATACCGGTCGTTACCGCAAATGCACCAATGTAATCTGTCGTTTTTTCCGTAATAGGTGCCACGAAATCACTTAGGCAACGATTAGGCAAATTACTCGCCTTTTGCCCCTGCTGGCGTAAATTATGCAACCAAGAAGATGAATCAGACGATGTATCCTTGGGCTGAATCGCATAATCGACCTGACGATGAACGCCATGTTTTTCACAAGGAACCTCGCTTATTTTCTCCGTAAATTCATGTAAAATAATGTCATCACCGAAGGAATTAGCTGGGAAAAAACCTAAAGCTGCCTTTGCCGTCAATAATTTTTGATCGATAATTTCAGTTAATAAGGCCTGGGCATCATTAAACAACTTACGTGCTTCCTCTCCCACGGTTTCATTTTCAAATATCCGTGGATATTTTCCAGACAATTGCCATGTAGAGAAGAATGGTGTCCAATCAATGTATTTCGCAATTTCCTCCAATGAATAATCTTGGAAATATTTAACCCCAAGAAATGACGGTTGGCATGATTTGAAACCAGTCCAATCGATACCCGAAGATTTTTCACGAGCCTGAGAAATACTTAAATAATTTTTATCTTTTTGACGAGCTGCATGGGAAATCCTAAGCTCCTCATATTCTTGTTTGATCTCAGTAAAAATTTGATTTTGAGTCAATTCACTCTGCAATAAACGGCCGGCCACAGGTACCGATCTAGAAGCATCCAACACATGAATAACGGGTCCTGAGTAATGAGGATCAATTTTCACAGCTGTATGAATGCGGGAAGTTGTGGCTCCACCAATCAATAATGGAATCGTAAATCCTAAACGCTCCATTTCTTTAGCCACATAAACCATTTCATCCAAAGAAGGAGTTATTAAGCCAGAAAGCCCAATAATATCCACTTGATGTTCTTTGGCCGCAGCTAAAATTTTATCGCACGAAATCATGACACCCAAGTCAATCACCTCATAATTATTACAAGCCAAAACGACACCCACAATATTTTTTCCTATATCATGAACATCCCCTTTTACTGTTGCCAACAGAATTTTACCTGCCGATGAGCTTTCACCTACTTCTTTTTCAGCTTCGATATAAGGCAATAAATAAGCAACGGCCTTTTTCATCACCCGAGCGGATTTTACCACTTGGGGTAAAAACATTTTTCCTTCTCCAAACAAATCACCTACCACATTCATACCATCCATCAAAGGCCCTTCAATCACCTCAATAGGCTTATTCACTAATTTTCTTGCTTCCTCAACATCTTCGTCAATAAATTCAGTCAATCCCTTAATCAAGGCATGTTCCAATCTTTTGTTGACATCCTGATGACGCCATGCATCATCAACCACCTGCTCTTTTCCTGCTGACTTAACCGTTTCAGCATAAGCAATCAACTTTTCAGTAGCCTCCGAATTACGATTTAATAAAACATCCTCACATAAATCTTTAAGCGTTTTGTCAATGCTATCATAAACTCCTAACTGGCTCGCATTTACAATTCCCATATCCATACCCGCTTTAATCGCATGGTATAAAAAAACGGTATGCATAGCCTCTCGAACTAATTCATTTCCTCTAAACGAAAATGAAATATTCGAAACACCGCCTGAAACCTTAGCATATGGCAAGTTTTCTTTAATCCAACGCGTTGCTTTAATAAAATCATTCGCATAATTATTATGCTCATCCATTCCCGTGGCAACCGTCAATATATTGGGGTCAAAAATGATATCTTGGGCCGGAAATCCGACCACCTTCGTCAGGATATCATACGCTCTTTGACAAATTTCAATCCGTCTTTCATACGAATCTGCTTGGCCCAACTCATCAAATGCCATAACAACAACCGATGCACCATACATTTTCACCTTATTGGCAGATTCAATAAACTTCTCCTCCCCTTCTTTTAACGAAATCGAATTAACAATCGATTTACCTTGTACACATTTTAATCCGGCTTCAATCACTTCCCATTTCGACGAATCAATCATGATAGGCAATCGGGCTATATCGGGCTCAGACATCAATAAATTCAAGAATTGGGGCATCATTTTTACCCCATCAATCATCCCTTCATCTAAATTGACATCCAATATTTGAGCTCCGCTATCGCATTGTTCTCGAGCGACAGCTATGGCCTCTTCAAATTTTTCCTCACGAATTAATCGGGCAAATTTCTTCGAACCTGTCACATTACACCGCTCGCCCACATTTACAAAATTGGTCAATGGAGTAATTTCAAGCGGTTCTAATCCAGAAAGCATTTGGTTATGACCGGCCACTGGAATCTGATGCGGCTTATATTTTGAAGCAATTGTAGCAATCGCTTTAATATGAGCGGGTGTCGTACCACAACAACCTCCTATAATATTAACAAAACCATGCTGAAGAAAATCTTCAATCACCTCAGCCATTTGCTCCGGCGACTCATCATATTCACCCATTTCATTGGGTAAACCTGCATTCGGATGAGCAGATACAAAAAATGGCGACTTATCACTCAATGTTTTGACATAAGGCCGCATTAAATCCGCACCCAAGGCACAGTTTAAACCGACCGACAACAAGGGCATGTGGGAAATGGACGTCAAAAATGCTTCTGTCGTTTGACCCGAAAGAGTTCTTCCGGAAGCATCCGTAATCGTCCCAGAAACCATAACAGGCAAATAGGCATGGTTCGGATTCTGAGTAAAAAATTGGTCTATAGCAAAAAGAGCCGCTTTTGCATTTAAGGTATCAAAAACCGTTTCAACTAATAACAAATCAGCGCCTCCGTCAACCAAACCTCGAACTTGCTCTTGATAGGCGATAACTAATTCATCGAATGTAACCGCACGAAATCCTGGATCATTCACATCTGGTGACAAAGACAAAGTACGATTTGTGGGTCCTATTGAACCAGCTACGTACCTGGGTTTACTCGGATTTTTTTCAGTAAATTCATCGGCAACCTCTCTGGCAATTTTAGCAGACTCAAAGTTTAATTCATAAACTAAATCCTCCAAGTGATAATCTGCCATCGCAATCGATGTTCCCGAAAACGTATTGGTCTCCGCGATATCAGCACCCGCCTCAAAATATTTGGCATGAATTTCTTTGATCACATCAGGACGCGTGATCGAAAGCAAATCATTGTTGCCCTTAAGTTCGTGAGGGAAATCCTTAAACCGCTCGCCGCGATAATCAGCATCGGTCAGGTTATATTGTTGAATTAAAGAACCCATTGCACCATCTAGGACTAAAATCCTATCTAATAAAAGTTCTCGTATATCTTTTTTAATCATAGACAAATGAATCTTTGAACGAATCAAAGGAGGTAAATATAAGGGTTAAAAATCTTGCAAAGATACATCATTTCAACCGATCACCCATAAGTTTTGATTTAAAGGAAACCTAATTTTTTAATTTTTTCTAGGTCTTCAGGACTATCAATGCCAATCGTTTCAAATTGTGTTTCGACCGCCTGAATTGGAAATCCATTTTGAAGCCATCTCAACTGCTCCAAGGCTTCTGAAGTTTCGAGATCTGAAGCGGGTAATTTGCTGATTGACAATAAAATATCTGAGCGATAAGCGTATAAACCTATGTGCTTGAAGTATCGATGATGCGCCAACCAATCTTCCTGGGGTAATCCGCGCATGTAGGGAATTGCATGCCGAGAAAAATACAAAGCTTGATTTTTATTATCCAAGACTACTTTGGGACAATTTGGGTTAAACAAGGTATCAATCGTGGTAATTTGTTTGACTAAGGTAATAATGGGGGCATTTGAATCGATCGCATTAGTAATTTCAATGAGTTGCTGAGGTTCAATATACGGCTCATCCCCTTGAATGTTTACAATATAATCAATGCCGTCTCCTAAATTCGATAACACCTCCGCACATCGATCCGTTCCTGAAACATGAGATACCGAAGTCATCATGACCGTAGCTCCAAAAGATTGAGCCACCTGATAAATGCGTTCGTCATCTGTGGCAATAATAATCTGATCCCATCCTTTTACAGTGGCCACTTGTTCGTAAGTTCGTTGAATCATAGGTTTTCCACCTAGATCCACTAGTGGCTTACCTGGGTAGCGAGTTGACGCATAACGTGCTGGAATGACGGCTACAACTTTTTTACCTTGGATCATAATAAATTGAGTTTATTCAATGAAATTTAACAAATTTGCACATAATTTAGATTAAAATCGCTCTCGCTTTTGGAAAAAATATCCAAACATTTATTTGAATCAACGATTTGGAGTATCGGATATTTCGGGACGAAAGAATTTCCGAACCTTTGGATTGAACTTCGATCGCCCACAAAAACAAATTGGGTCAGTTTTGATATTTCAAAGCGAATGGCGAGTGATATTTGTTCCTTTGACACCTCCAATAAAATAAAAACATGGCTAAAAGGCGTGGGAAACATCGGTTTATTTCTTCGATTAAAATCGGGCATAAATCCAGGTATTGAAGCATTAGAAGCCTATGATTTATCAACAGGAAATTTAATTTATGATGTTAATATAACGCATTGGGTAAAATTGACTGATTCGTATATTCAAGTGGTTCAAGAAAAAACGCTGTATTGGATCAATTTACAGACTGGTAAATTCGAAGTTCCTGCTGACCCTAATGAGGAAGGAAGCAATCAATTTCTTTTCGAAAACCCAGCTCATTTTGAGGAAAATCAGCCAGGATTTTCAGAATTTAAATCATTTTTCAAACAAAATTTTGACGAAAATATAGTCAAAGCCATGGATTGTTGGGACGGAAATGATAAGATAATATTTTCTTATTATCTTTACGAGGATGGCTTGAAAAACATCCTTAGAGTGTGCGATAAAGGATTTAAAACGGAGTATACCGAAATAATTGCGGAGGGGGAAACCATAGGTTTTAATACGTTTCAAATATTCAATCGCACATTGATTTATATAAAAGATAAGCATCAACTAATATTTTATGAATTCTAAAAATCTAATTTTATTCATTTTATTGTGTTTGGGAATCACGAGCGCTTTTGGAAGCCCTGTTGACTCCTTAGGACTTAAAAAGGACAACAATAAAACCTACATCGTCTACAAAGTGGAAAACAAGCAACCACTTCACTCGATATTAAAGCATTTTAATCTCTCATTAACTGAATTCAAACAAATTAATCCTGAAGTCAATATCCCAATCAATGCAGGAGAAATCATATTCATCCCCATTCACTACTTAGATGAGGCCACAAATGCGCTAATTGCTCCTATCAAACCCGTGGAGAAAGTGGTAGTTAAAAAACAAGAAGAAATTAAATCCACTGAAACAGGCATTCATGTCGTTTCTGCCAAACAAAGCTTATTAACCATCGCAAATTTGCACAAGGTAACCATGGCCGATATTCGGAAATGGAATAATTTGACTTCAGATGTTCTGAAAGAGGGCCAACGGTTATTAGTCGAAGCTCCTAAAAATTTAGTCATTGACAAATCCACTTTATTAGGTAGTAAAAACGATAAAGGAGTCGAAGAGTTGAAATCGGATAGCAAGGAATCGGATGGTTTGAAAAAGACGATTGAAACAGGTATTGCAGAATTAATTGAAGTACCCGATAATTCAGGCAAATATTTAGCCTTGCATAAATCAGCCCCAATAGGCACGCTAGTTTTGGTCAAAAATTTAGCAAACAACCAAAGTATATGGGTTAAGGTGATCGGCAGATTGCCCAACTCAGATGGAAAATTAATCATTAAACTTTCACCTAAGGCATTTGAGCGACTTAATGCAGTCGACAAAAGAATTAGAGCAGAGATCAGCTATTTAATTCAATAAAATGCCAAAACGCAAAAGACCGATCACGGCAGGAAATGTAGTTTTTGAAATTTTCTTCATCTTATCCTATCCATTTATCGCACTATTCTCAGCCGCGGTAACCATGTTGGTTTGGATATTTTCATTTCCCTCCAAACTAATTGCATTTTTTAGCAAAATAAAATAAGCCCATGAAGGAAGAAATCGTAGAACTTCTCGAGAAGAAATACGCATTTTTCAACCATCCCAGGTTCATCGAACACGACCCGATTCAAATCCCTCATTTGTTTACCAAATTACAAGACCGAGAAATTATGGGATTCTGGGTGGCTATGCTATCTTGGGGTCAGCGAACAACCATCCTGAATAATGCCAAAAAATTGATCGATATGATGGATGGAGCGCCTCACGACTTCATTCTGAATCATCAAGAGACCGATTTAAAAAGATTTGAATCCTTTAAACATCGAACTTTCCAAAGTACGGATGCCTTATATTTTCTGCAATTTTTCAAAAGACATTATGCATCACATCAAAGCTTAGAGACAGCCTTTGTTCCTGATAATAACAGGGATGAATTGAATACTACCAAGGCAATTAATGACTTTTACCTGCATTTTTTTGATGATCCATGGGCTCCAGAAAGAACTAAAAAACATGTTTCCACCCCAAATAAAAACTCAGCTTGTAAGAGAATATGCATGTTTTTGAGGTGGATGGTGAGAGATGATCAAATGGGAGTTGATTTTGGTCTTTGGAAAAAAATAAAACCCAAACAATTAATTTGTCCTCTAGACGTTCATTCCCAAAGAACGGCGGAAACATTAGGTTTAATTGGCCCCGGACTGCCTAACTGGAAAAAGGCGGTAGAACTTACTGAAGAATTAAAAAAAATCGACCCCATGGATCCTGTGAAATTTGATTTTGCATTATATGGAATGGGCATAGAAGAAAAAACGATATGGAAATAAATGTACATGATTCCACTGTTTCTAGTGAAAAGAAAGTA
Source organism: Cytophagaceae bacterium (assembly GCA_947486835.1). Taxonomy (GTDB): domain Bacteria; phylum Bacteroidota; class Bacteroidia; order Cytophagales; family Spirosomataceae; genus Aquirufa. The sequence goes on from CANKVC010000006.1 coordinate 20,545, forward strand.
GTTCTACTAAACCAGAAAACAGGCGAAAAAGTAGTCATAATGCCTGAAATTGGTGCTACTTTAGTAGAACTCGAATTAATTTGCGAAAACCATTTGGTCCAACTGATTCACCTTCCGGGAGAAAAACCCATTGGCGAGAACGACTTGTACCCTAGCGCATTGTTAGCACCCTGGGTTAATCGAGTTCGAAATGGCAATTATTCATTTGAAGGTCGAAATCACCAATTGCCCATCAACGAATCCAATTTAGGAAATGCCATTCATGGTTTTTTAGCAAGGAAAAAATTTGAAATTTCTGAAGAGAAATGCAATGATGATTCGGCAGAAGTTTCTTTTATTCACAACTACCCAGGTGATTTCCCTGGCTACCCGTTTCCATTTATTTTTACGCTGACTTATAAGCTAAGCTCAAAAGGATTGTTGACGGTGAACTTTAATTGTAAAAATACCGGCGCAAAAAATATGCCCTTTGCCTGCGGTTGGCACCCCTATTTTAAAATCGCGGACACAGAAATAAGGAATTTAGAAATTACATTCAGCCCGACATTAAAATACATTTCAGATGCCCAAATGATTCCGATGGCAGAGGAAGTTGTTTCATTCCCAATGCCAGTTCGATTTTCAGAAACGACATTAGACAACGTTTTTAAGTTAGAAAGCCATACAAATCACCTGACCAAATTAACAGATAGCGAGACAAAAATTAGTCTTTTTCTTAAGCAAAACTCCGTAGAATTTCCATTTTTAGTGGTGTTCGCACCTACATCCGAAAATTGCGTCGCCATCGAACCCATGACCGGAAATACAGATGCCTTTAACACGGGTGACGGATTAAAGGTCATAAGCCCAAATGAAAATTTTACTAGTTTAGTCGAAATTTGGGTGGATAAAGCTAAACATTGATAGCTCGTTAAATAAATGATTTATGTACCTTTACGCCATGAAATTTTGGTTTATTTTTTTGATTTTGATTTTCAGCTATCCATTGTTGGCCGAAAATTCCATTCAAAAAGATTCCTTAAAAGTTTATTGGAAACAAAATTTTGCCACAGGGATCGATTTAAATCAGGCCAGCTTTAGTGACAACTGGAAAGGTGGAGGTTCAAATACCTTTGCGACAGGTTGGTATTTAAATCACAATGCCACCATCAATAATTCTTCTTGGCGCTTAATTAGTGATCTAAGTATGCAAGTGGGATTTCTTCAAAATAAAACCCAAAGTTTACGTAAAAGTGTTGATCGTATTTTTTACGAGTTTAAGGCGGGTTATCGGATAAGTCCCAAATGGGATTTTTATGGGTCTACCAACTTCCAAACACAATTTTTTCAAGGATTTGAATTTGGCAAAAAAAATAAAAAAGGTATTCCCGTGGATTCGCTAGTGTCTAGTATTTTTGCCCCTGCCTATTTAACCACCTCATTAGGATTAGAATATCATCCTCAAAAAACATTTTATACACGATTTGGTATAGGTAGTCTGAGGCAAACATTTGTTTTTGACGAGCGTATTTCAAGAGCAGGATTATTTGGTCTAGAAAGACCCGGTGACAATATTCGAAATCAATTTGTGTTCCAATTATTATTCAATGTTGAAAGAGAAATATTCGAAAATGTCAATATGAAATTAAGGTACTCAACCTTGATTGATTATTTTAGATTTGGAGTATCCAATGGTATGGTGCATCGTCTTGACGCCAATTTTACAATGAAAGTAAACAAATACCTCAGTACAAATTTGCAAGCTGTATTGTTTAGAGATTATGACCAAGATCCCAATTGGCAGTTCTCCCAAGTTCTTTCCATGGGCTTAGCCTATCGAATCACCAAATAATTAAGCTTTTTTTCTAGCCTTATAGCGATCAAAAAGCATTTGAAGAATTCCATCTTTTAATCCTAAATCGGGCACAAAAATACTAGGACATCCTGCGCACTCCATGGCTGCCAAATAAATAGACGAAGCCGGAACTATGACATCAGCGCGGTCAGTATTAAGCCTTAATTTATGCACGCGTTCCTCAAATGTAAAGGAACTTACATATACGGAGATTTTTTTAAGCTCGTCGATCGTCATGGTCTTTGACTCATTCACTTCGCTAGATATATTGTACAATTTGCTAATGTTGCCTCCTGTTCCTACCGCATAAATGGGGCCATCCATGGAAACAATTTGTAAGGATATCCACTGTTTCATTTTATCCCAATCAGATTCCTTTTCTTTCCCTTCTAATAGACGAACAGATCCAATTTTAAAGGATTTAGAAGCTAATTTTTCTCTATTTCGATATATGTTCAACTCCGTAGAACCACCCCCTACGTCAATATGCAGATAATTTTTTTGTGGATGTAACGATTGTACAACCACGTCATTGATTAATTCAGCCTCTCTAGCCCCATCAATCACATTGATTTTCATCTCTAAAATCTTATTAATCCGAGTAATAATTTCAGCCGCATTAACAGCCTCTCGCATCGCTGAAGTGGCACAAATGGCATAATCTTGCACTTCATGCAATTCCATTAATAGTTTGTAAGCCTGCAATAATTTGAAAATTCGCACTTCTGATTCAGGGGAAATAGCCCCGTCGATAAATACATCATGGCCTAAACGCAATGCAAACCGGACATACTCCACGCGCTTAAAACTAATCACTCCTTCATCTTCCAATACACTTGATATTTGTAAACGGGCAGCATTAGAACCTATGTCAATCGCGGCAAACTTCATATGAAATGTATTTATGGTTTGTGTAAATAAAAGCCATTGGCCTGAGGCTCAAAACTAATGACCGTACCTAAGACAAAAAGCAACTCCCGCTTATCAATCAGCACCGGAATTTCGTCAATTAAATAGGCCTCGTCATGATCCGTTTTTGAGTCAAATCCCAAAACAAATGTACCTCCGCAGGCCCCTCCCCTCATTCCAACTCGGACAAATGGCTCAGGCATTTTGTTCTCCCTAACCAAAGGCAATAAATTTAATAAAGCGGAATCGGTAAACTGAACTGGAGATTTATTTGACATACATTGCGTGATTCACTGCATAAAATTAGCTAATTTTAAATAGTAAATAATCCCATGCGCCTTAACAAAATTTAATTTAAGTCATTTACAATAAAAAGGCCTTAATTAAGTTAAAGAAAAAAACGAATATATGATATACTCCATACTGTGGGCAGATGATGAAATAGATTTATTAACGCCATACATTATTTTTCTTGAAAATAAGGGCTACCAAGTAAGTACCGTGAATTCAGGGGCTGATGCCCTGGAGCTGGTGATCAAACAAAAATTTGACGTACTTTTTTTAGATGAAAATATGCCAGGAATGTCTGGCCTGGAAGTTTTAATTGCCATTAAACAAATTAGACCTAATCTTCCTGTCATCATGATTACCAAATCTGAAGAGGAAGAACTGATGGAGGATGCCATTGGGTCTAAAATCGCCGATTATCTAATTAAGCCCCTGAATCCTAATCAATTACTACTATCGGTCAAACGTATTTTTGACAAAAAAAGGTTGCAGGAAGAAAAGACTAATTTGAGTTACCAACAAGAATTTCGGGCACTTTCCATGCAATACCAAGATAAACTCAATGCAGAGGAATGGTCTGAGATTTATAAAAAGCTTTCTTATTGGGAATTAGAGATAGATAATACGGAAAACAAATCCATGGCAGAGGTTTTAAATAGTCAGAAATCAGAAGCCAATGCTCATTTCAGCAAGTTTGTTGAGAAAAATTACGAAAATTGGCTTCAAAAACCAGATTCAGACACTCCCATACTCTCTCACCTAATGATGAGAAAATATGCATTTCCTTTAATCAATGATAAAAGTCCATTGTTTTTTATTTTAGTTGACAATCTTAGATATGACCAATGGAAAATATTGGAAGTATTTATTCAAGATTATTTCCAAGTTGAAAGAGAAAATACCTATTATTCCATTTTACCTACCACGACCGCATTTGCCAGAAATTCAATTTTTGCTGGCATGATGCCCTCCGAAATTCACAAAAACTTTCCAGACAAATGGGTACATGATTTAGGAGATTCAGATGATGATGAAGGATTTAATCAGCATGAGGAATTCTATCTCCAACAACAATTAAAGCGTTTGAAAATAGATGCTAAATCATCTTACCATAAAATCATTCATCAACATCAAGGAAAACAGTTGGTCGACAACTTCAACAAACTCCTAACAAACGATTTGAATGTAGTTGTTTACAACTTCGTGGACATGCTTTCTCATGCAAGGACCGATATGGCGATGATTAAGGAATTAGCACCCGATGAATCTGCTTACCGTTCTTTAACTGCTAGTTGGTTCCAGCATTCACCCCTATTTGATCTATTAAAAAAGATTTCCGCCAAAAAAGGACGTGTCATTATCACCACTGACCATGGAATGATCCGGGTTCAAAATCCAATTAAAATTGTAGGGGATCGTAATACCAATACCAATTTAAGGTATAAACAAGGGAAAAATTTAAACTGGGACAACAATAGTAAAATGATGGTTTCAAGGAAGCCAGATCAATTATTTCTGCCAAAACCGAACGTTTCTACCACGTATGTTTTTGCGAAAGAAGATTGTATGTTTGCTTATCCAAACAACTACAATCATTTTGTTAATCACTACAAAAACACGTTCCAACACGGGGGAATTTCACTAGAAGAATGTATCATCCCAGTCGTGTATTTAACCGGAAAATAGTTTAAATTGAATCGATGGGGGAAATTTTACCTCCTTCGCACTGAAGAAATTGGCCTGGAACTTTGCGCATGGTGTTATAATCATGGCTTGCCATCAAAATGGTGGTTCCCTTTTTGTTCAATTCCTGAAATAAAGACATGATCTCTAAGGAAACTTCAGGATCTAAATGGCCTGTTGGCTCATCGGCCAACAATAAAACAGGATTATTCAAAATCGCTCTAGCAATACAAATGCGTTGCTGTTCCCCACCCGATAATTTATGAACTCTTTTATGCAAGGCACTTGACATTCCTACTTGGCCCAAAACAGTCTCAATACGTGCCGCATTTTCCGCATGATCATGATGCCCTGTGGCTTCTAAAACAAAGGATAAATTCATTTCCACATTGCGATCGGTCAGCAATTGGAAATCTTGAAATACAAACCCTAATTTTCTACGAAGAAAAGGGATTTCATTTGATTTAATATCATTTAATGAATAACCGGCCACAGAAGCCTGCCCAGAATCGATGGGCAATTCAGCAAAAATCGATTTAAAAAAAGTGCTTTTACCACTGCCCGACTTCCCTACCAAATAAACAAAATCTCCTTGGTTTAATTCCAGGGAAACGTCCTGCAAAGTGGGAACCCCATCCTGCGAAACATGAACATTTTTAAATGATAAAATGGACATAAATATGATCTATTTATTAGCCGATTTTGCGTGATCAGCTAAAAAAGTAGCTAAACCGCTATCGGTCAATGGATGTTTCAATAAAGCTAAAATAGCTGAAAGAGGACCTGTCATTACATCTGAACCCGCTTCCGCACATTTGATAATGTGCATCGAATGACGCACAGAAGCTGCCAAAATTTGAGTGTCAAAATCGTAATTATCATAAATTAAACGAATTTGTTCAATCAATTCAATCCCGTCAAAAGAAATATCATCTAAACGGCCAACAAATGGAGACACATAGGTAGCGCCCGCCTTTGCCGCTAATAGCGCTTGGCCCGCAGAGAAAACTAAAGTACAATTGGTTTTAATTCCTCGCTCTGAAAAGTATTTTAAAGCCTTAATTCCTTCTTTAATCATCGGAATCTTAACAACAATTTTATCATCTAAATCAGCTAACTCCTCACCTTCTCGAACCATACCCTCAAAGTCAGTGGCTATAACTTCAGCCGAAACATCGCCATCAACAATATCACAAATAGCCTTATAGTGACGTAAAACATTGTCTTTTCCGCTGATCCCTTCTTTAGCCATCAAGGATGGATTCGTTGTTACACCATCCAATACACCAAGGTCCTGAGCCTCTCTAATATCATTTAAATTAGCTGTGTCAATAAAGAACTTCATATAGTTTGAGTTAAAATAGACAAAAAAAATGGCAAATTCACCGCTCAACCAACCTACCCTTGCTTTGATCAAAATCTGGGGGATTCAGCGGGAGCTGGTAATTTGCCATTGCAAATATGGCATAAAACCTGCTTTTTTCAAAATAATAATGGATAATTTGCATTCTCATTAATACCTTTATAAAAAGGATTTCTTATGCGCTTAGCCAATTACATAATTTTAATCATCATTTCAAATATCCTGTATCTAGGATGTTCTAGTTCAGCAGAATCATGGTACGAGGAAGCAAAAGCCAGAATGAAAATAGGTGATTTAATTACGGCCAGAGAAGCCATTGAAAAAGCACTAGAAAAAAATCCAGGTTATTCAGAAGCGTATAATTTACGCGGAGTAATCAATTTTCAAGAAAAAAAAATGGAGGAAGCCATTCTTGATTATCAGAAATCGGTCGACTTAAAACCATCGAATTACTTGGGCCAATTAAACTTAGCCGCCGCATTTATGGAAAAAAATGCGTGGAAAGATGCAGTAAATCCGATCGAAAAGGCTGTTAAAATTGCCCCAGATTCAAGTGCTGGGTATTTACAAAGAGGAATCATTCGAGCTGCATTACATCAAATCGACCTTTCAAAAAAAGACTTTAAAACCTGTATAGCATTAAACCCGAAAGAAATAAATGCCTTTTACAATCGAGGAAATCTGTATTTTCAAGAAGACAAATTAGATTCAGCTATATTAGATTTTGAACAAACAATTTCATTAAATTCGGAATATGGAAAGTCCTATTACGCTTTGGGGCTTAGCTATTACAAAAAAAATAATTTCGAAAAATCGTGCTTAGCATTTAATCAAGCAAGTAAATTAAATTATCCTGGTGCCAAAGACGCGCTAAAAAACCTATGTAAATAAAAATTATGATGAAAAAAATACAAACTTATCTAGGCGCAATCTTTGCCATAGTTTTCGTCCTTTTCTCGTATTGGCAATTAAATGATCCCGATCCTATCTTATGGGTGCCGATTTATGGAGTAGCCACCTATGTTTCTATTCAAGCCTTTCGACATAAAACCAATTCAGAATTACTCATCGTATTATTTGTCTTATCAGCTACTGCCGGTTTACAAATATGGTCAGAAATGACAGCATGGGAAGGCTTTTTAACCGATGGCCTTAGCATGAAAACAATGAACCAGGAATTGGCTCGTGAGGCGGTTGGCATTTGGATTACCTCGTTCTCATTTGCTATTTATTATCTATTAAACCTGAAAAAATAAGATGTTAGACCTTGGCTTTGTTTCAGCTATTTTACCCAATAAAAGTTTAGATGAGGTATTAGCATTTGCCCAAAAAGAACATTTTGCCTGTATAGAAGTAATGTGCTGGCCGAGTGAAAACGCCGATACCAGAAGATATGCTGGCGTTTCTCATATATCGGTAGATGCGCTAAGTCATGATGAATTGTTGGCTCTCAAAGACAAATTAGCCAATCAACCAGTTAAAATTTCTGCTTTAGGGTATTATCCCAACCCGATGGACCCTGATGAAAAGCAGGCCTCATTCTACAGAAATCATATAAAAAAAATCATTAAAGCAGCGTCCGATTTAGGCATTGGAAATGTTAATACGTTTGTCGGCCGCGATTTCACCAAAAATATCGATTATAATATCTCGAAATTTAAAGAGGTATGGCCTGAAATTATTGACCTAGCCGACAGTCTAAACATAAAAATTGGCATCGAAAATTGCCCCATGTTTTTTTCTGATGACGAGTGGCCGGGTGGAAAAAACTTGGCTACCACGCCTAAAATATGGGACCAATTGTTCAGCATCATCCCTTCAAACAATTTTGGGCTAAATTATGACCCATCCCACATGGTTTGGCAAATGATGGATTACCTGTACCCCATTTATGCTTACAAAGAAAAATTGCATCACATACACCTGAAGGATGTTAAAGTGTATCATGACAAACTGAACCAAGTAGGAATTTTAGCCAATCCATTAGAATATCATTCCCCTAAAATCCCTGGATTGGGAGATATTAATTGGGGTTCATTTATCAGCGCCTTAAATGATGTGAGGTATCGAGGACCCATCGTGATCGAAGTGGAAGATAAGGCCTATGAAGGTTCAGATGAGGATATCGTAAAGGCCATTAGGTCTGCTAGAAATCATTTAAACCAATTTTTACCCTAATAAAAATACTCAAAAAACACGATGTTTTTTGAGTATTTTTAACGTTTTCAAGAACAGAATTTAGCTTTATTTCTTAGCTGGTTTAGCAAACAAAGAAGCGTCTAATACAGGATTCAAATCGATCGATGAAGTTTCTACGACCATATTTCCTCCACCCATAGGGCTTGGTGATTCAACCGTAAATGGAAAAAACAATCCATCAATGGATTTGTAGTTTGAGTACATCACTTCCGCTTCAACTTGCTGGCCCTGAACATTCATTTTATTAATTGCCTTTACAATAAAACCTGTTGAAGCCGAAACAAATACTTGCGATTCCTCTCCAGATTTTTTCGTAATTTTTAATAAATAAACTTCAGCTCCATCCAATTTTTCTTTGCTGACCAAATCTATTTTGGCTCCCTCATTTTTGGCAATCAATAATGATGACCCAATATTCTTTTGAGAAACACCAGCTTTAACTTGCTCGCGAGGTAAATCTTCCGGCTCACCAGTGCCTCCCATCATAGCAGGGCGATTCATCCATCCACCTTCACCATCGATAACTGTAATGATTTTATTGCCCATTACTTCGACTTCCTGTCTGAATGATTTACCTACGACCACTGATGACTTACTTTCAATGTCCATTCCTTGAACATTAAACTTACTTTTCATTACCATGGATTTAACAGAAGCCCATTTTTCAGGACTGCCCATAGCGGCTTGATGCTTCGCGATAATTTCATCTGTAGTTTGTGCATAAATGCCAGTAGTAGTCAAAAACAAAACCGCTAAAGCGATACTTCCTTTGATTAATTTCATGATTTAAATTTTTTAAGGGTTTGAGTTTCTAAAGGTAATTTTTTTTATTTTAATTTTATTTCCGTTCATCTTCAAAGATAACCGATTAAACAATTATACCGATCTAGAAGAAGGAACAGATCGCATCACCACAAACCATCCCACCACCACAAGAACTCCTGCCATAAAAAACGCAGCTCCCGGAAAATAAATACTTGCACTCGTTGACGTAAAATGTGCAAACAAATTGGATGCCAATAAAGGTCCCAGAATAGTTGTAACGGATTGAAGACTTGTTAACCCTCCTTGCAACTCCCCCTGCTCATCTGGACCTACCTGCTGCGTGATCAAACTTTGTAAAGCCGGACCTGCAATGCCACCCAACCCAAATGGCACCATAAACACGTACATCATCCACGTTTCTGAAGCATAGGAAAAAAGAAAAAATCCAATGGCATATAAAATCAAGCCATACGAAATAGCTTTAATTTCGCCAATTTTGGGAATGATTAAGCGATTCAGTCCACCTTGAACGATGGCCACAATTAAACCAACAAACGCTAATGAATAGCCGACTTCCTTGGGACTCCAACCAAAAACCTTCATCGTAAAATAAGACCAGGTGCTGGGATGCGCTTGTCCTGCCAACTGCAGACAAAAGAATCCACCGACCAAACCTGCGATTAAAGGATATTTTGTAATGTTCTTCAAGGAACCCAAAGGATTAGCACGTCGCCAATCAAATGGCCTTCGATTCTCCTTTGACAAAGATTCTGGCAGCACAAAATAGCCATATAAACCATTCAACAATGTTAAAACTGCCGATGCATAAAAAGGAACTCGAACCCCATAACTTCCTAAATACCCACCTACGGCAGGACCAATAATAAAACCTAGACCAAAAGCAGCACCCACCATTCCAAAATTCTTAGCACGATCTTCCGCTTTTGAAATATCAGCTATATACGCCTGAGCCGTAGTAAAACTAGCCCCAGTGATCCCTGCCAGTAATCGGCCTATGAATAACCAGGTGATATTAGGCGCATTCGCCAAAATTAAATAATCGATGGAGAAGCCAAAAAGTGAAGCTAAAATGATGGGGCGGCGTCCAAACTGATCCGACAATCCTCCCAAAACAGGGGAGAAAAAAAACTGCATAATAGCATATGAAGCCATTAGCCAACCAGCATATTGAGAAGCCGTACTTAAATCACCCCCAGTAAACCCACGAATTAACGTAGGTAAAATGGGTATAATTAAGCCGATGCCCATCACATCAATTAATAAAGTAATAAAAATAAAACCTATCGCGGGATTGCGCTTAGAAGCCATCTATTCTAATTTAATAATTGACTAAAATTGATAGCCTATTTTATCACTCAAAAAATTTCTACTGATTTGACCACATTGCAAAGGAGTTCTAGCTTTATCTGGAACTGAATCCAATTCTACAATGGCCCAACCCTTGAATTTAATTTTATCTATGTTCTTGAAAACGGCCGCTAAATCTACCTTTCCTTGACCTAACTCAACAAACTTGTATGACTTAGGATTTGACTCTTGTCCTTTCACGGGAGCCTCCACATCTTTAATATGAAAAGCATGAATCACATCTTTATACTTCAGAACTGCCTCCGCAGGATTGCCTCCACCTTGGAAATAATGAGCCACATCTAAAAGCAATTTGGCATAAGCCGGATTCATATTTTTGACTAACGTTTCTACCTCCTCAGGCGTCTCCCCAAACTGATTCATGTGATTATGATACGTGGTCTGGATACCTATTTCTTTCGTGCGCTTGCCTATTTCATTCATGACCTGTGCCCGGCGAACTAATTCCGCCTCTGTAGGTAAAACTCCTTTTTTCCGAA
>CANKVC010000007.1 GCA_947486835.1 Cytophagaceae bacterium
CCCATCAGAATATGCTTGCAACGTTTCAGTCGCTTTCGGATCTTCTTTCATTCCCTCAAATGATTTTTCCGCCCCATAAACAGCCCCCATCCTTCGTTGGAACTGATCTGAAACCATCCCCTTCTCCCCCACAATCTCAGAAATTCTACCTCCCGCAAAATGCGTTTGAAACTCCATTTGCCACAAACGATCTTTGGCGGTCAAATAACCCTGAGCTACATATAAATCATGATCATTTTCCGCAAATACATGAGGAATACCCATTTCATCATAAACTACAGTCACTGTTTTCTCCAAACCTGGGATTTGCAAATTTTCTTCGGATAATTCAGCAGATTCTGGAGCTTCCGCATTCACCCAAAATCCATGAAAGGGACTCATTAATTTACCTAAAGGCGGAAGGGTTCCCCATGAATTATGCAAGGCATAAGTCCAAATAATAGCCAAGGCGAGTGGGAAAATAGATTTAATGTATTTCATGAAAAATGATGCAAAAGATTTAAATAAAAATTCGAAGATTTTATTTTATTTTAAAAAGACAATTTTACACATTTGTGACATAATGCCCAAATAATTTATATTTTTAATCCCTAAAAGATTTTAAAACTTGAAAAGAAGAACGTTCCTCCAAACATCCGGATTTATTGGCTCCGCAACAATCTTAAAAAGCCCATCCTTAGATAACACCTCATTAGCCACCGAGCCTATCATCATAGCCACTTGGAAAAACGAAAAAGGCACGAAATCCGGTTGGGATAAAATGATGCAAACAGGCCGCGCCTTAGATGGAGTTGAAGCTGGAGCATGGGTTCCAGAAGCTGACCCCAACGAAACATCCGTAGGTTATGGAGGACTTCCCGACCGAGATGGCCACGTAACTTTAGATGCTTGCATCATGGATCACTTGGGTAATGCGGGGGCTGTCACATTTTTAGAAGGCATCATGCATCCCATTTCAGTGGCAAGAGCAGTAATGGAAAAAACACCCCATGTGATGCTTTCGGGTGCAGGCGCATTGAAATTTGCCTTAGACCAAGGATTCAAAAAACAAAATCTCCTGACACCCGCCTCAAAAAAAGCCTGGGAAGAATGGAAAAAAGAATCAAAATATAAGCCAATCGTCAACATTGAAAATCATGATACCATCGGCCTTTTAGGCATTGGAAAAGCGGGTGAAATAGCTGGCGCTTGTTCTACGAGTGGATTAGCCTATAAAATGCATGGTCGCGTCGGCGACTCCCCCATCATCGGTGGAGCCGTGTTTTGTGATGATGAAGTCGGCGGTGCCTGCGCCACAGGTTTAGGGGAATTTGTGATGAAAACCTTGGGTTCATTTTTGATTGTCGAGTTTATGAGGCAAGGAATGTCTCCCCAAAAAGCCTGCGAAGAAGCCATCATGCGAATAGTCAAGCGATATAAATACCAGGATTTCCAAGTAGGATATTTGGCGCTAAATAAAAAAGGCGAATATGGCGCCTATTCTATTCAAAAAGGATTTAATTTCACCATCACAAAAAACGGTATCACTCAAGTCATTGAAAGTGCTTCCTACATGTCCTAGAAAACTCAAAAATTTTACGTGGAAAAAATCGTTAAAAAATCGGCTAGTAAAAAGCAATTCCTCTTTGAGGTAGCCTGGGAAACTTGTAACCAAGTAGGTGGAATTTACACCGTTATTCGAACCAAAGTTCCCTCCATGGTAGAAAAATGGGGCGAAGACTATGCCTTATTAGGCCCATATTTCACCCATACAGCCGCTGCAGAATTTGAGCCACTCGAATTACCCGAGGAAGATTCGCCACTCATCAATTCCATCCGTACCCTAAGATCGCAAGGCCTAAAAGTACATTATGGCCATTGGCTCATCACGGGAAAGCCAAAAATTATCTTATTTGATATTGATTCCGTTTATACCCAAATCGACGCAATCAAAGGTAGAATTTGGGAAAATCATAAAATATCCACCTTAGGGGTTGAAGAATTAGTGAATCAAACAATCGCTTTTGGCGAAATGGTCCGACTATTTATCACAGAACTTGCCCTAGAAAATAAATCAAAAAAAGATATCATCGTTCATTTTCATGAATGGATGGCCTCCACTTGTTTACCCGATTTACCAAAAGATAAAGTAAAAATATCAACCGTCTTTACGACTCATGCAACCATGCTAGGGCGTTATTTAGCTGGGAATGTCCCTAATTTTTACGACGTAATCGACCAGTTCGACTGGTTAAAAGAAGCCAGACACTATGGAATAGAAGCCCAAGTTAATTTCGAAAGAGCAGCTGCTCAAAAAGCAAATGTATTGACGACGGTTTCCGATATTACCGCCAAAGAATGCCAATACTTTTTAGGCCGAATTCCAGAATTGATACTGCCCAATGGCTTAAATATTCAGCGATTTGCCGCGCTTCATGAGCATCAAAATCTTCATTCTAAATACAAAGAAAGTATCTCAGATTTTGTCATGGGACATTTTTTCCAAAATCAGCCCTTCGACTTAGAACAAACTTTATACCTATTTACGTCGGGGAGGTTTGAGTATACCAACAAAGGATACGACCTGACCTTGGATGCCCTTAAAATATTAAATCAGAAATTGAAAGACGCGGGTTCTAAAAAAACGGTGGTCATGTTTTTCATTACCAAACAGCCTTACCATAGCATTGACCCAGAAGTATTGCAATCTAGGGCCGTCTTAAATGAAATAAGAGAAAATTGTTTGGCGATAGAAAAGTCGGTGGGCGAGAAATTATTTCAAGCCTCCGCAGCATCCAAAGACTTACAAATTCCCGATTTAAATAATTTTGTAGACGAATATTGGCGGATGCGTTTACGTAGGACCGTTCAAACTTGGAAAACGGATACTAAACCCAAAGTGGTCACTCATTTATTGAAAAATGAGGACGACATCATTCGTAATCTGGCTCGAACAGGATTAACCAATAACCCGGACGACAAAGTAAAAATTGTCTATCACCCTGATTTTATTGTCTCGACAAACCCATTATTTGGTTTGGATTATGGCCAATTTGTTCGCGGTTGCCACCTAGGTGTTTTCCCTAGCTATTATGAACCTTGGGGCTATACTCCTTTAGAATGTATGGCCAGAGGCGTTCCTACGATCACTTCAGATTTATCTGGTTTTGGGGATTATATGATGCAAATTATGCGCGATTATGATCAGTGGGGCGTCAGTGTGGTCAATAGAAAATCTCAGACCTATCAGGAATCAGCTGAACATTTAGCTACCCTATTATTTAAATTTGCGCAGCAATCTCAACGAGATCGTATTCTTCAGAGAAACCGGGTAGAAAGTATCGCAGATACTTTTGACTGGTCTAATTTAAGGGGCTGCTACGATACCGCACACGAACTTGCTGTTTTGAAAAAGTAAACAATCCCTTATAAATGCTTTAAAGCCTCCCGCTTTGAGAGGGGCATTAATGGATGATGGTCGACAAAATTCAACACCCATTCGGGATCTGTTCTGGCGTATTGGCGTAAAGACCAACCAATCGCCTTTTGAATAAAAAATTCTTTGGATGTGTTTAAAGATAAAATGATGGTGGACAAAAGCGTCACATCGGTTTGTTTTTTGTAGCCCAACTGGAACAAAATGCATAAACGTTGATGCCAAAAATTATTCGATTTCATCCATATTGGAATCCATTCTGATAGTTCCTGAGGAAAGCGTTGAAAATACATACCTAAAACTTTGGGCCCCAAGACATCCACCACATCCCACCATGAATTTTCATCCACCCAGCGATGGACCAACAAAGGAACGCGTGAGTCCCACGATTTTTTTGCCTTCAATAAATACTCCATCGCCACATATTGAAATTCGCGTTCAGGCATTGCAAACAACTCTGAACTGACCTCATACCAATCCTCCGTCTTGCCATATTTTTTATAAATATCCTTAAAGACCAAAGCTTGTTCAGGCTTTTTGATTCCGATAAACAGGTATTTATTGCGCATATATTGGCGCATCCAATGCGCATTTTCCGCATTTTCTAAGGCATAAAAAGCATCCCTAATGGCGCCAATAAAACTCATCGATTTGAAAAATAAAGCTCGCCTTTCAACCCACTCTCAGTAACCCCCCACTTCGAAGCGTCAAATGGCTTGTATTGAATATCCACAAAGTTGATTTCATAAAAATTCTTCCATGTAGTCTTTTCTCTATCTAACTTTCTAATTCGATTGGCCGAAACATTCATTACCTCTAACTCAATATGATTCTTATCCTTCAAAACTCCTTTGGGTATATTTATTTGATACGGCAAAGACCAAACGATGCCCAAATCTTGCCCATTTATTTTTATCCGAACCCAATCACGAACCTGATCCAAATGCAATATTTGACACGCCTTTATTTGTTCAGGCAACAAGTCAAAATCAAAGGCATAGGTGGCCTTACCCCAATAATCATGCGTGGAAGAATCCATCGTCCAAAATGACATGGAATCTAATTGCTGGGATTTGAATAATTGCTTTGGAAAAGAGAGCGAAATTTTTTCGTTTTGCTCCAAGGGTACAAATACCTTGGGAATTGCCGATTTTGCCAAAGCTCTTTTATCGGCCTTAGCAGACCGAACAATGACACTTTGGCCAGGCGCTAAAGACATGAAAAATTGCTTTTGTTTATTTAAGTGCTCCTTCCAAATTTTTCCAGTCAATGGATCTTCTATTTCCACATCTGAAACAGCTTTTGACAAATTAATCATTCCCTCAGAAAAGTTTTTAGATAGGTTGGCGATGAAATATTTGGCCCCTTCAGCAGACCTCTTGCGTAAAAATGATAAATTAAGATCTGCGATACTTTCCCGGTTAATTTTAAAACGCTCCAGCACATTAATGGGGTCAGAAATCCAACGCATTAATAAGGTTTCTTTAGCTGTTTGCCAACGAGCCTTTTCGTCCTCGTTGAGCCCAAAAGAATTTGGATTCAATGGCATATGCTCCAAGAAATAAACAGGCAGACCTTGCTTCACCCATTTTGCCCATAACTCCATCGTTTCTAAGGATACATAATGAGGTGCTGGAATAAGTAAAATTTTATACTCATTTCCCGACACTGATTTCCAAGTTCTTCTGGAGGTTACTTGCAAAGACTTCATTAAATCATCCGAGATATAGTCCAATTGGTACCCCTTGTTTTGCATGTGCTCCGACCATTTTCCAAACGATGTATTGACCATCCAATCTCGGCTATTGGCATGTAAATCGAGCAAATGAATTTTGCCCTTTCCATTTCTTTCATGCCAAATGTCTTCCATCGGGAAGTACATCAACACATCAGAATCCGTCGGATCTTTTTGCAACATAGCTTGACATTTGTCAATGTACTTATTTAGTTCTGGTAAAGCTTCCCAAAAATGACTTTGGGGATTAAAATTAGTACTTGCATAAAATAACCAACCTGGCCACGCAATTTCTGGGGGAGAATAAGTCGCCCCGTGGAAAAATAGGTGATTGACACCGCCAATAAACACTTGGTCTACCACAGGTTTTACCTGTGCCAATGAAACCTTAAAATGATTTCCGAGCCAAGTAGCAGTCTCCGCAGAAACCAATTTCTTACCCATTAAATTAGCCGCCGATGAAGCCAATTTCAAATTACGAACATCCGGTATTCCAAATCGTACCGAATCATAATCAGGATCTACCCGATAACCCGGGATATCAAACGGTTTACTTCCAAAAAATTCAGTTTCAGGTATATCAACCGCCGCATAGATATCAATTAGATTCCCCGGTGAACCATGCGCTTGATTTCTACTTTGAAAACCCATCATTTTAATCCAATCAGCAAATGGATTTGAAAACTGGCTCAGCAATAACTGAGATATCGTTCGATGGTAATCCGCCCAAATCAAATTTTCACTTTCCGTTTCAGCTTTTGGCTTAGCCAACACATCCAAATGTTTTCTTAAGTCATAATGATTTAAACGGATGAATTCCGCAAAAAGTCCAGCGGTATAATTTGCCCCATACACCTCGTATGAATCGTTATATAAAGCCCTTAAAGGAGCATGAGACTTTTTCAACAAGGGCACAAAAGTTTCTCGGTAATGCTCAAATGCCGACTTAGAAAAATGGTCTATCACCAGACCTTCGCCTCCTGGCGCAGCGCGTTTAACCTTTTGATTGGTTAAATTTTGACTCAACATATACAATTTAGCCCCCGAACTTCCTGCTTGGAATTGAGTCTTTTTTTGACTGATAAGCTCTTGTATAAATTGACCCTCCACATAGACAGAAACCGCTTGGATATCACCTGTTGGGGCTTGCCAAGATTGATTCGGACCTAGCACAATTTCATCAATTTTATAGGCTTTAGCTGCTTCGGTCTTTGTGATTTGAGGACCACCTAAAGGCCAACCCGTTCCTAGGGTCATATCGATGCCCAAGTGCAATCGATTCGCTTCCTTTAAAACAAATGCGAATTTTTGCTGCCAGCCAGCACCCAAATAATTCTGAAAAGATGATTCAAAGCCTTTGGCACCATAAATTGGGATGATATGTAAACCGCCAAAACCCGCTTTGGCAAATGCTTCCAAATTGTGTGTAATCCCCTTTTCTGTCACTGCACTTCCGGGCCACCACCAATAAACCCAAGGTTTAGTCGTAGAAAAAACGACAGGATCCGAAGATCCTGCCGTTTTCAAACAAATAGAAATGACAAAAATGAGGATGAAACTTAATTTTTTCATGCCTCTGAATTGATTTTTATTATACAAAACGACCTAATAAATTTTCTAAATATTCTTGTTTGCCAGAGATCATGGCAGGTTCGCCTAGTTCTACAGCAATTTGGTATAAATCCTCTAATTTCAGCTTACCCGCTTCGTATTCAGCTCCTTTACCAGAATCAAAACTAGCATAACGAGCCGCCTTTAAGCGATCCAATTCACCATGCTTGGCTAATTTATCTGCAATAATCAAAGCTCTGGCAATCGTGTCCATTCCACCTATATGTGCATGAAATAAATCAGCTGCGTCGGTAGAATTTCTTCTACGCTTCGCATCAAAATTTATTCCTCCACCGGCTAATCCACCTTGCTTTAAAATAATCGCCATCGCTTCTGCCCACTCGTAAATATCAATTGGGAACTGGTCTGTATCCCAACCATTTTGATAGTCCCCACGGTTTGCGTCAATTGAAGCAAGCATTCCAGCATCAGAGGCCACTTGGCATTCATGTGCAAACGTATGTCCTGCTAATGTCGCGTGATTAACCTCTAAGTTTAAACCGAATTCAGAAAGCAAATTAAACTCCCTCAAAAACCCGATCACAGTAGCCGCATCATAATCATATTGATGTTTCGTGGGCTCACATGGCTTAGGCTCAATGAAAAACTTTCCTTTAAATCCATTTTTTCTAGCATAATCCACACAGGTATGAAGCATTTGAGCAAAATGCTCACGTTCACGTTTCATGTCTGTATTTAATAAAGTCATATAGCCTTCTCTACCTCCCCAAAAAACATATCCATCTCCACCTAATTTGATTGTTGCATCGATCGCACCCTTTAATTGGGCTCCGGCATGAGCGACAACCTCAAAATTTGGATTGGTAGAAGCACCATTCATATAACGTTCATTCGAAAATAAGTTGGCCGTTCCCCACAATAATTTAACTCCCGACTCAGCTTGTTTTTTCGCGAAGATGTCAGAGATAAATTCTACCCGACTTGTAAATTCTTTGGGATCATTGCTTTGATCTATCGCATCCACATCATGGAAACAATAAAAAGGAGCACCTATTTTAGTGATAAATTCAAAAGCCGCGTCTGCTTTATCGGAGGCTCTTTGACGTACATCGTTTGCGACATCCCACGGATAATGATGGGTTCCTGGTCCAAATGGATCAGCACCATTTCCACAAAACGAATGCCAATATGCAATGGCAAAACGCAAATGCTCTTTCATGCTTTTCCCGGCAATGACCCTATTTTCATCGTAATAACGAAAAGCAAACGGATTGTCCGATTCTGCACCTTCAAATTTAATTTGACCAATGCCTTTGAAATATTCTTTTTGACCTAATATGATACCCATAATGATTAATGCGTTAATGTTATTTGTAATCTCAAAACTACAAATTCTACCCAAAAAAATAACAAAACCATTATATATTTAGTTGGCAAGAGCAAGTTTCCATTCCATGATTCAATCAAAGGCTAAAGTCCAAGACAGCTAAATCATATTTTTTTCTTATTTTTGAAAACATTACACCCAATAAATATATGCTAAAAAGAATAATAGCCATCGCATTCGTTGTCTCATCCGTTTTGCAATTAAATGCCCAAGGTCCTTCGGGCGTCACTTACAATGCAAACAATCGCTTCGAGCAATTAGAGTCCACCTTGCCCACGCCTAATTCGTATCGAACTGCGAGTGGTTCTCCAGGAAAAGATTACTGGCAACAACGTGCAGATTATGACATTAAAGTTGAGCTAGATGACATCAACCGCAAAATCATTGGTACTGAAACGATTACCTATTTCAACAATTCACCAGACGAATTACCTTACATTTGGATCCAATTAGACCAAAATATTTTCGAAAAAGGAACCATTAAAAAAACCTCTGCCACGGGAGATATTAATAAGGGAATCAGTGCCAGTATGTTTGAGGAATTAACGGACCCAAGAGAATACGGATATAAAATTACTTCCGTAAAGGATATCAAAGGTAACCCTCTAAAGCATACGATTAATCAAACGATGATGCGGATTGACTTGCCTGCGCCTTTAAAATCAGGTGGAAATATAAGTTTTTCGATCGACTGGAATTATTTAATTACTGAGTATTACGGCCGCTCGGGCTATGAACTTTTTCCGAAAGATGGAAATGCTAATTACTTCATTGCCCATTGGTTTCCTCGCTTAGCTGTATATAACGATGTATACGGTTGGCAGCACAAACAATTCATAGGCCAAGGAGAATTCACCTTGAATTTTGGTAATTATAAAGTAGCTATTACGGTGCCTAATGACCATGTGGTCGGTGCCTCAGGCGAATTGCAAAATGCATCGCAGTTAATGACGGCGGCCCAATTAAAACGTTGGGAGCAAGCAAAAACAGCGGTTAGACCTGTGGTCATTGTGACTCAAGCAGAAGCGGAAAAAGCTGAAAAAAACAAGCCAACGGGTAAAAAGACATGGATATACAAAGCTGACAATGTACGTGATTTTGCATTTGCGAGCTCCCGAAAATTTATTTGGGATGCGATGCAGGTCGACGTGGAGGGCAAAAAAGTATGGGCCATGTCTTATTATTCTAAAGAAGGAAATCCACTTTGGGAAAAATACTCGACGATGGCAGTAGCTCATACGTTAAAATCCTATTCGAAAAGAACCATCGCCTATCCCTATCCCGTGGCTATTTCTTGCCATGCAACTTTAGGTGGCGGAATGGAATATCCGATGATTTCATTCAATGGAGGCCGACCTGAAACCGATGGAACGTATACAGAAAATACGAAAAATGGGATGATCGGCGTAATCATTCATGAGGTTGGACACAATTTCTTCCCCATGATTATCAATTCGGATGAGCGCCAATGGTCTTGGATGGACGAGGGTTTAAATACGTTTTGTCAGTATTTAGCTGAAATGGAATGGGATCGTAACTTCCCTGCGCGCCGTGGTGAGCCGCAAGACATTGTTCCTTACATGCGTTTAGATACCAAAAACCAAGTACCCATTATGGCCAACTCGGAAAACATTATGGATTTTGGGAACAATGCCTATGCAAAGCCCGCGACTGCTTTAAATATCCTTCGTGAGACGGTTATGGGGAGAGAATTATTTGATTATGCCTTCAAAGAATATGCGCGCAGATGGGCTTTTAAACAACCCTATCCTGCAGATTTCTTTAGAACGTTAGAAGATGCTTCTGGCGTGGATTTGGATTGGTTTTGGAAAGGTTGGTTTTATGGCACTGAGCCGGTGAACCAATCCATTGAAACCGTGGAGTGGTTTGGTATAGACACACAAGATCCAGTAGCTAAAAAAGCGGGAGATAAAGCAGCGGCTGAAGCCAAGCGTCAAACGATTTCCAAAATCCGAAATAAAACAGACATTAAATCCACGGTAGTAGAAGATAATCCAGACCTTACTGATTTCTATAATACGTATGATCGTTTTGCGCCCACGGATGCCGACAAGAAAAAGTATGAAGATTATATAGGTTCTTTAAATGACGATGAAAAAAAATTAGTCGCACAAGGAAAGAACTTTTACGTGGTTAATTTCAAAAATAAGGGAGGTTTGCCTATGCCAGTCATCATTAAATTGAATTATGAAGATGGTACGGAAGAGGTCTTGAGATTTCCGGCTGAGGTGTGGAGATTGAACGATGTAGAAGCTAAAAAAATAATTCCAACGAGCAAAAAAGTGGTTAAATGGACCTTGGATCCTTATTATGAAATTGCGGATATCGACACCGATGATAATGCATTCCCACGGGAACCGGCAAAACCGACCAAAGTTCAATTATTTAAAGAACAAAAGAGATCTTACTCGCTTGATAGTAATCCCATGCAAGATGCAAAAAAAGCTAAAGAAGCGGCTGGAGCGGTGACAGGGTCAAAGAATTAAAATAAATATGCGTGCAAAAAGCGTCTGAAATGATATCGATTTCAGACGCTTTTTTATTTACACAAACCAAAGTTTCAGGGACGCGATCACTAAAACCAAAGCTAAAATCCATTTTACTTTTTGATTTGAAGCAATTTTGGAGCCCCAACTCGCACCTATGAATCCGCCAATTAATGAGGCGATGAGCCAATACATCATTTGAGATTGATCGAGTGGAATCCAGGTTTTCAGACCAGCTAAGCCAGAGACTGAATTGACAAAAATAAATAAAGCAGATACGGCAGCAGCTTCTTTAAGACTAGCCCAACGAAATAGCAATAATAAAGGGCTTAAAATAATTCCCCCACCGATGCCAATCATCCCGGATAACAATCCGATGATTCCTCCGATGAATACCCCTAAAACCGGAATTAATGTTTTCGATTTTTCTTCCTTCAGTTGGTACACCATTCGAATCACCGCCATCAACAAGCAAAATCCTAAAATCTGTTTGTAAGTAGAATCCGTCAAAGGGATCTTTGCCCCAAAAAATGCAGCCGGAATGGATCCTAATGCAAAAGGCCAAAAAAGCTTCCACCTAAAAAACCCTTGTCGGTAAAATGCCATAAAAGACATCAAAGAAACACCTAAGTTTAAAAGCAAAGCCGTCTGCTTCATGATGGTAGGCGCAATGGCAAAAATAGCCATCACGGCTAAATACCCACTCGCACCTCCATGTCCAACAGACGCATATAAAAAGGCCATAATGGCCAATAACAGAATTAGCGACTCTGGTTGAAACGCGAAATCAAACAATAATGGGGGCATGATGTATTATTTACGCAACAATAATTTGACATAAATATAAAATTTTTCCCAGTCGGGAACACGAATTCTTTCTTCTTTGATTCTTGCGGCAGGTAGCGCTTTTATTTTTTCAAATAAACGAATGTAGTATTCAAAGGCCAATAAAACTCCCTTCTTAGCAACTTCAGGAAGGCCATTGATTCCTCGTAAACCGGCATCAAAATCTAATTGAATATCATCTTCAATTTCACGTTTTTGAATATCAGTAAACGTATTAAAATCAATGTTCGGAAAATATACACGGCCCCGTTCCTCATAATCGGAACGAATGTCGCGAAGGAAATTTATTTTTTGAAAGGCCGAACCTAAGGCACAAGCATCTGATTTCAGTGCCTCATATTCGGATGGATTTCCAGCACAAAAAACACGCAGACACATTAAACCCACGACCTCGGCTGATCCATAAATATATCTTTTATATTCCTCAGGATTATAATGGGTTTCTGTCAAATCCATTTCCATGGAATACAAAAAAGCCTCAATTAAGTCATGCTCCATGCTGAATTCATTGACTGCCCATTGAAATGAATGTAAGATGGGATTTAGGCTGATTTTTTCTTCGATGGCTTTATAGGTATCCGTTTTAAATCGGGCCAATAATTCCCTTTTATCATGGGTGTGAAAAGTATCTACAATCTCATCGGCCAACCGCACAAAGCCATAAACAGCATAAATAGCATCATGAACTTTCGTGTCTAGGGTCCGAATTCCCAAAGAAAAGGAAGTGGAATAGGCCCTAGTTAATAATTTACTGGAAGCAAGCGATACTTTTAAATATAAATCCATATACGCTAATTTAATTCTTTATGCACTTCTGAGGCAACCACCAATCCTGAAATAAGTGATGGAGGAACCCCGGGTCCGGGAACGGTCAGTTGGCCCGTGTAATACAAATTTTTAAGATTTTTATTTTTCAATGAAGGCTTCAAAATCGCTGTTTGCATCAGCGTATTGGCTAATCCATAAGCATTTCCTTTGAAAGCATGGTAATCATTTTTAAAGTCCTTGTGTGCATATGAGCGCTTATAGACGATTGAATCTCGAATGCTAACGCCACAATATTCCTCTAGTCGGTCCATCAATTGGCCAAAATATTTTTCTCTCACCTCCTCATTATCCGCTAAATCTGGCGCTACGGGAATTAATAAAAATATATTTTCGCAACCTTCCGGAGCTACCGAAGGATCCGTCACGGAAGGGGCTGAAACATAAAATAAGGGGTCGGAAGGCCATTGAGGATCCGTATAAATTTCGTGTGAGTGAATTTTAAAATCGCGGTCAAAAAATAAATTATGGTGTTTTAATCGAGGAATGCGTTTAGAAATACCCAGATAAAACAATAGAGAAGAGGGTGCCATCACTCTTTTGTCCCAATAGCCCTCATCATAATTGCGATACTTTTCACCTAAAACTTCCTCCACATGGTGATAATCCGCGCTTGCCACCACAGCATCGGCTTCATGAAATCCTGATTTTGTATATACCCCTTTGACCTTGGAACCATCCATTTCAAATGAACTTACTTCCGAATTATAAGTGATTTTAACGCCTTTCTCCTCTGCTAGCGAAACCATGCCTTTGACAATTAAATGCATTCCACCCATCGGGTACCAGGTGCCTAATTTAATTTCGGCAAAATTCATTAAGCTATACATCGCCGGGGTATTTTGGGAAATAGCGCCTAAAAATAAAATGGGGAATTCCATTAATTTTAAAAGCGTAGGCGATTTAAAGAATTTTCTAATGTGGGTATAGAACGATTGAAAAACGTCTAATCTTAACACGTCGATCAGCAAGCCGAGGCTTAAGAATTCCGTTATTTTACGAGAGGGTTTCCAAACAAACTTCTGAATACCTACTTTATATTTGTAAGAGGCCTGGTCTAAAAATTGGTCCAGTGAGTTTGCCGCTCCCTTTTCAAAAGTTTCAAAAAGATCACGTAATTCTGCATAATTAGCAGGCAGATCAATTACTTGGTCTTTGGACAAAATAACGGCATAGGATGGGTCAAGTCGAATTAAATCATAATAATCCGATGGTTTTTTTCCAAAGCGCGCAAAATACGTTTCGAAAATGTCAGGCATCCAGTACCAACTAGGCCCCATATCGAACATAAATCCTTTTTCGGAAAATACGCGTGCGCGGCCACCCGCCATTTCATTTTTTTCTAAAATTTCGACTTGATAGCCTAAATCAGCTAAGGCGGTGGCGGTAGACAGTCCGGAAAATCCGGCGCCAATAACAATAATTTTTTTGTTTTTATTCATCAAAAAAGGATTAGACAAATATATAAAATTTAGCGTTTGGAATTTGATAAAAAGAAAAAGTCAGATAAAATCTGACTCTTTACACTTCTAATCTGTTAACCAAAAAACTATAAAAATCTATGCATACATTTTGAGAGAGCTCTTCAATGTTTTTCTAGCGATGTGAATTCGATTTTTGACTGTGCCAATCGGCAAATCTAACTCTTCAGCGATTTCATGGTATTTAAAACCTTTGAAATACATTAAAAAAGGAACCCTGTATATTTCTTCTGTCAGGCTAAGAGCCTTATTGATGTCTTCTTTGATAAAATGACTAATGGCATTATTTTCCTGTAATGAATCACTGGAATTTATAAAATGCAAATTTTCAGTGGTGTCAATAAACGTATTTCGACGAACCATACGTTGGTACTGCGTGATAAACGTATTTTTCATGATCGTAAATAACCATGCTTTCAGATTTGTTCCATCTGAATATTTGTCGCGATTGGTATAGGCTTTTACTAAAGTATCCTGCACCAAATCGTTTGCATCATCTGAATCTCTAGTCAAACGCAAAGCAAATGGCTTTAAAAACTTAGAAAAATTACCTACTTGGTAAGAAAATTCGAGCGCCGTCATAAACATGTTTATTTTTTTGTTTAACAAATATATGAAAAGATTAAACAAAAAATATATTTTTAAAAAAAAATTAATCTAGCTATTTCGATCATTTAACATCGAACTTGTCCGATAAATCCATTTGATTCCAATAAATGCTCTTTTTTGACACTTTATTTATATTTTTACTCTCTTATTTATTTTTGTTTCTGTTTAATGATATCACCTAAAAATCTTTTTTTTATTTTTTTACTCTTAGCGTATCAAGGCATTTCGCAGACGGCATGCAATTGTACATTAAAGGGGAAAGTCATTTCAAAAGAAAGTGGCGAGGTCATTTTGGGTTCATACGTTTATTTGAAAGGCCAAAAAACAAAAGCTCAAACTGACGAAAAGGGGAATTTTAAAATAGAAAAAATTTGTCCGGGAACTTATTTGTTGGTCTGTGAAATGAGCAGCTTCAACAAAGTTGAAACGTCCATTACGTTAAAGGACCATGACGATCTAACCGAAAATCTGAGCTTAGAAACGCACGATGAGCATTTGATGGAGGTAATGGTCACCGGAAAAAAAACGGAAAACACCTCCCAACTCAAAGGGGAATTAAGTGCTGAAGAACGCTCCCAAAGAAATGGATTAAGCCTGGGTGAAATGTTAAAAGGAATTTCTGGCGTCCAAAGTTTGCAGACAGGAAGTAGCATTTCAAAACCCATCATTCATGGCATGCACTCTTCCCGGGTGATCATTTTAAATCAAGGCGTGCGGCAGGAAGGCCAACAATGGGGCAGTGAACATGCGCCGGAAGTAGATCCATTCGTCTCCAAAAACATACAAGTGATTAAAGGCCCAGCGGGACTTAGGTATGGAGGTGATGCGATTGGCGGCCTCATCTTAATGGAACCCAATTCATTGCCTGACACCAGCGGAATTTTAGGAGAGGCTCAAACCATATTCTTTACCAACGGGAGGCAATTCGTTACTTCGGGCCTGTTAGAAGGTGGATTTAAACATGTAAATGGTTGGGGATGGCGAGTTCAAGGAACCTTAAAAAATGGAGGTAACATAAAAACGGCTAATTACAATTTGGCCAATACGGGTGTCGAGGAACAAAATTTTTCAACGGCCCTAGGATATAAAAATCAAAAGTTTGGCACCGATCTGTTTATCAGTCGCTTTCAATCAATCATCGGCATTTATTCCGGTTCCCATATCGGCAATATCAATGACCTCAAAACGGCTATTGCCAGCGATAGGCCATTTGAAATTTATACGCCAACAAATTTTATTCGAGAGGTAGAACGCCCCAACCAAGATATCACGCATTCATTGGCAAAATTCAAGGCTTACGTCAACCTAACCAATAAAACGATTAGGATGAACGTGGCCTATCAAGATAATCAACGTCTGGAATTTGATGTCATGCGATTAGGGAAAAACATCAACACATTAAGTTTTAACCTTGAGACCTTAAGTTCTGAAATTTTAATCGACGAGACCAACTCCTCGAAATTATGGAAAGGACAATTTGGCTTAACGTATTTAACCCAAGGCAATCGCACATCGGGTAATCGAGTAAATCTACCCACACTTACGTCTAGTTTGCTTCCGAATTATTATCAGACCAACCTAGGTATTTTTGCTTTAGAAAGGTATGTGAATCAAAAAATGGAAATCGACATGGGACTCCGATTAGACACAAAGGACATTGAAATTCATCGGCCCGTACAAAATTATTCAACGAACATTAAGCGTGATTTAAGTAATTATATTGGACTTTCAGGGAGTATGGGATTAAAATACCACTGGACGCAAAATTTCGAAAATCACTTGATTCTAGCGAGAGCATTCAGAGCCCCAAGTCCGAATGAATTATTTTCAAATGGTGTCCATCACGGGGCAGGCGCATACGAAATAGGGGATCCTTTATTGAAAGGAGAAACCGCTTACAATAT
Organism: Cytophagaceae bacterium; assembly: GCA_947486835.1. Taxonomy (GTDB): domain Bacteria; phylum Bacteroidota; class Bacteroidia; order Cytophagales; family Spirosomataceae; genus Aquirufa. The sequence continues at coordinate 16,282 of CANKVC010000007.1, forward strand.
AAGTCTAAACTCTTTGTATAGAACCGAAAAATTGGAGTTAGAAATAGGTTTGTATACCAACACCATTCATCATTTTATTTATTTAAAGCCTTTAATGGACAAAGGAGAACCCTCATTTATTACGACCGTACGAGGTAGTTTTCCTGCATTTACCTACGAACAAATTGACGCCAGTTTCAAAGGCATGGACGGACAAGTGTCCTACAGCATTTCTGAATCTTGGAGTCTTCAGCAAAAAACGAGTATCGTTCGGGCTTATGATGAATTGAATAATACCTACATGATTAATATTCCATCTGACCGATTTGAATACCTGATTCGGTATCAATTCAAAAAATACAAGCAATATGTAAGTTGGGGCCTGACCCAAATCTCCATGCAAAAAAGGGTCGAAGTAAATGCTGATTTTTTACCTCCGCCGAAAGGATATATCCTTGGCCAAGTACATTGGGGGATCTCAATAAATAAATTCGATTTTGGGGTTTCAGTCACAAATGCATTCAACCAAGCTTACCGAGACTACCTAAATCGATTCCGGTATTTTGCCGATGACCAAGGACAAAACATCAGTTTCAGAGCCACTTATCGCTTCAGCTAATTACCTTTTAAGCCAAGACTCAGGATTTTGCCGAACCGTATTTTTCCAAACCTGGAAATTAATTTCTGCCGTGCCATCTTCATCGGATGCTACCGTTCCTATTCGCTGTCCCGTACGAACCCGCTGACCCGTGGAAACCGATACGTTGTCTAGCTTACTATATACAGTAAAATAATCACCATGTTGGATCGCAACTACCGTATTAATCCCAGGAATATTAACCACCGACTGCACTATGCCATCATATACGGTGTGAACTGCAGCACCAGCGGATGTTTGAATATCAATCCCATTGTTGTTAATCATGACCCCCTTTAAAATTGGATGTTTATGAACTCCAAAATGATCCGAAATAAATCCCGATGGCACAGGGAAAGGCATTCTGCCTTTTAATGCCGCAAATGAAACAGCTAATTTAGCCTCATCAGCATTCATGTAATAGGTATTTTTCTCTAAAACAGGCTCCGCGACTACTTCTTTAGCTGCAGCCTTTTCTTTGACAATTTCCTTTTTGGGTTCCGACTTCGAAACATCTTCTACTTTGTCAGCAGGTTTTTCATATTTTTTAACGAGCCCCTCCTCCAATTTAGGCTTAGGTAGCTCCGGCTTATTGACTTCCAATTTCTTAGCTTGAGCCGCCATCCGTAATCGCCGCTCCCGCTCCATACTTTTTTGAATCTCTCGCTGAACAATCCCGGCAATTAAATTATCCAACTTCCTAATCGCTAATTTTTTACGCTCCAACTCAATCTTCAATTTTTTCTCTTGTTGGGTTAACACCGTTACCACCTTCGCCTCTTTCGTTTTCATGACCTCCAACTTCACCTTTTCTTTTTCCTTAACCACTAACACTTTTTTCTCTTCATTTTTCTTGAAAATCACCTGCTGCTTTTTCGTCATTAAGTCTTGGCGAGTCTCAAAAATCTTTTTAGCCTGCCCTTTTCGATTGGTCGTATATTGTTTTAAAAAATCAAACCGACGAACAAACTCTCCCAAATCAGATGATAAAAGCAAAAAACTTAATTTGTTATTGACCGTCGACACTTTCTCCGCCTCATATAACATCTTTGCATACGCTTGCTTTAATTTCGCTAATTTGGCGGCCAACTTATCACTTTCCTGGGTTAATACTTTAGCCTCAGACGCCAATAAATTTTGATTTTCGTTCAGTATATTGATTTGCTTCTTTTGAACAACAATCTGCTCCTTGAGTACATTTAATTTACCAATCGATACCTTTTTCTTTTTTGATGTTTTTGAAATAATGGAATTCAATTCCTTTATTTTGACCAAATTATCATTCTTTTGCTGCTCCAATTGAGTTTTTTTATCCACTTGAGCATAGGTCTCAAAACCAATAAAAAGGGCAATCAATAAAGTGATATCGTGTAATTTCATTTACGTGTAGGATTCAATAATTTTTCCGGAACCTTAAATGGGAATTCCAATGGTGTATCCAAAAGCTCTACTTTCGAGTATTTGATCGTGATCAACGTATTCACATTTTTATTATCCTTGTCCTTTACATCCAAATTAATTTGACTAGAAAAAGGAAAAAGTACCTGATTCAATAAGGTGAATTCCTCAAAATCCATGGTCATCTTATTGCTCGTAGGAACGTCATTAACTAATAACTTTTTTAATTTTCGGTTGGGACCTACCATATTATCAATATTAATCCTTCCCTCTTGTTGCTTTAAAATTATATTTTCATTCTCTCGAATAACCCTTGAATTGTTCTTTTTATAAGGCTGATTGCCTACAATGAGCGACTGGAGAATCGAATAATCAACCTTAAAGCCCATTATCACACTGACGCTATCATAGGTTAAATCAAAGTATTCCCCATTGATTTTTTGATACAATTGAACCTTATTTTTTGAAAACAAACCAGTCGCTCCCGTAAAACCAGATTGGGATATATTAACCCAAATCAAGCTATCTTTTTTCATGCGGATGTCAACCGTATACGTATCTTGGTTCTGCTTAGTCTTCCACACTATTTTAGACTTCGCTTTCAAAAAGTTAAAATTTAAATCGTCAGGGGCTAATTTTAATTCAGCATCATCTATTTTCAAAGGCTCAATTATTTTCTTTGCCACTGAGTCGATCCCTTTGACTTCATTTTTCGCTACAGTATCTATCGTTGGACTAATCGATGTCGCCAACACGTTAGAAACGACGACCTTTTTCCCACAAGAAAAAATGCTAAAAGCTGTGAAGAAAAAAATAATGGTTGGTCGCATCTTAAAATTTAAGCGAATAAGCGTTTACAAAATTATCTCAATTTTCGATAATTCGTTTATTTTCAATCTTTTTATCCAATTTATTACTCGCCCCTTCAAGGGAATTTGCTGTTTTCCAAGCCTTAACCGCCTCATCTACACGCCCATTCTTAAAAAGCGCATCCCCATAATGTTCCCAAACCGTTGAGCTATTTTGCTTCTCATCCTTCAAGGCTTTTTCAATATAAACCAATGATTCTAAGTACTCCCCCCTTTGAAACAATACCCATGCGTAAGTATCCAAATAAGTACCATTAGTAGGAAATTTGTCCACTAACTTCTTCGACATTTGAGCTGCCTTATCCAAACGATCACGCCTCAAGGACAAGTAATAACTATAATTATTTAAGACATGTTCTTCCATGGGATTGACGACTAAGACTTTGTCAAAACAAGCATCGGATTGCTTATACAAACCTTTGGAATGATAGGCGTCCCCCATGATACCATATAATTGCGAATACCAGCCATCCCGACTATTTGCCATGGGAACCGCGCCCTCAAATGAGCGAATGGATTCATTTATTTTTCCATTCAAATACTCCGCAAAGCCTTTTTGGAACCATAAATATCCTTGATTTGGAAAGAGAACAAGCGCCTCTTCCGCATGTATTGTTGCACTATCCAATAAGTTCATCTCGTAATCCAATTGAATAATTCGAGCCCAAACTTCAAACTTAGCATTACCCATTCTTGCCGCATATAAATACGAAACTTGTGCTTCTTTGAACTTGGATATATTCGCCCACAAATCTCCTTCAAGTGCAGAAAACCTTGGATCTACAGGATATAAGCCCTTTAATTCTAAAACCATTTCATAGACCGTTTGCCAGTCTTCTTTTGCCTTAATTAATCCTAAAATTTGAATGGTTAATTGGCCCAAAATCTCCGAACTCATTCTTGAATCTGAGGCCGCACGCAAAATTTCTACACAGGTAGAATCTAAATTTTTGGCTTCCAAAAATAATTTGGCACTCATTAAATTCAATTGGCCCTGACTCGGATATTTAGATTTTAAGGGTCGAAGTTCTGCTTGCAATGTGGTTCCCGTCACCAGATCCCAAACCGTTTCCATCTGATCCCATGTAAATAATAATTCATCAGGCGAATTTTCGATCAAGCTAAAACCAGCATTCATGGCCCCCAAAACATCCTTTTCCTTTAAATAAATAAATTGCTTCGTTCGAACAATTTCTGGAAAATCTTCTAACCACACCTCGACCTTCTTCAAAGCATTCAAAGCTTCCTTCCCATTCTCTTTCCATAAATAGGCCTGAGCTAAACGCAATCCAATCTCAGGTTGAATTGCATCAAATTCTGACATCTTATTAAGCGCCTCCAATGCCTCATCTATTTTTCGTAAATCCAAAGCAATGTCCACATAGAAAAGTCCATAATCCATGGAGTGAGGGGATAGTCTCCAAGCTTCAGCCGCATTTTGAAAAGCCAAAGAATTCTTATTTTGAGCCAAATAGGCCTTTCCAAGGTAATAATAAATAGAGGGCTCATTAGGAACCTCAAGAATCAAATGTTCCCAAATCAGAATAGCTTCATCAAAATCATCTTTGATATAATGCCTCATTCCCTCGGTCATTAACTCTTCCGACTGAGCACTTGTCAAAGTAGAAGCTTCCTTCTTTTTCTTTTGCCCAAAGATTGGACTCAAGGAGAAACAAACCAACAAAAAGATATAAACCCGAATTTTCATAAATAGAGCGAATATACCATTTTGAATTATCAATTTTAAAATATATTCAATAGATTCGCTGAATTAACCTAATAAGCACATGATAAAATACTTGCTATCACTCTGCATCCTACTCAGTTTGCCTTCATTCGCTCAAGAAAAAACCATGGAATTCGAAGAGTATGATCCTGTATCAACACTCGTTGTCCCTGAACATCTCGTTAAAAAGGCAAAATATCCTTTCATCGACATCCACAATCATCAAAACAATATGCCAACTCAAAATTTAGGCTATTTAGTGAAACAGATGGATAGTCTTAATATGAAATTCATGATCAATTTAAGCGGAAAAGGATCCTATAGAAGTGGTGCAAGAGAACAAGGAACTGATTTTTTAATTCGATCCGTCAATGCAGGAAAAGAAAAAGCTGATGGTCGGGTAATCGTTTTTACCAACTTGAATTTTAGTGATATCGATAACCCAAATTGGTCTGCCGAAACAGTCAAGGCTTTAGAAAAAGAAGTAAAAGGCGGGGCGATGGGATTGAAAATATTTAAAGACTTAGGCTTAGAAGTAAAAGACACTAAAGGCAATAGGATACGCACCAATGACCCACGACTAGATCCTATTTGGGGCAAATGTGGTGAACTAAATATCCCCATTTTGATCCATACCGGAGAACCGATTTCATTTTTTGATGTACACGATAAAACCAATGAGCGCTGGCTTGAACTTAAACAATTTCCAAGCCGAGCAAGACCTTCGTCCAAATACCCCTCTTGGAAAACAGTGATGGATGAGCAATTTGAAATCATCAAAAGGCATCCCAAAACCAAATTTATCAGTGCACATTTAGCTTGGCTCGGAAACAATTTGCCCGAGTTAGGCCGATTAATGGATCTTTACCCCAATATGTACACGGAGATCGGAGCCGTGATTCATGAACTAGGACGCCAACCAAAAAATGCCCGCGCTTTCATGATCAAATATCAAGACCGAGTGCTTTTTGGAAAAGATATATGGAATACTTCTGAATACTATACCTATTTCCGTTTACTGGAAACCGCCGACGAATACTTTCCATACTACCGAAAAAGACATGCGTTCTGGAGAATTTATGGGTTAGAACTTCCGGATGAGGTACTCAAAAAAGTGTATTATAAAAATGCTTTACACCTTTTACCTAAGCTAGACAAAACTCAATTTCCTAAATAAACTGAATTTTTAAGCTGACTGTTCAACTGGTCTAACCAAATTTTTGCACCTCTTTGATTCCAATGTGAGTCAGAGGTGAAGAAATTAGATGATGCATTTTTTGACAAGCCCTCCGTCGCATCCATTAATTTCCCCTTAAAATCAGGGTGCGACTTAATCCTTTGAATAAGTTGATTATCAGGTCTGTTCTCGGTCTTCAGCACCGACACAGGATTGGAAATAATCGAAAAAATGACCTCGTCGAAACCCCTTGCTTTGTAATAATCCTGGATGGCATTTAATTCGGTCACTTGAGTTTTTATTTGTACTTCACTTATGTCTGAAAATGAGCTACCCACATTTGCGGGGTTAATCGTTTCAGCTAAGTACAAAAAGTTTTGATCCTTGGATATCGCAACTTCCTTATCAACTCTTCCAAAGAAATTTAAATTAAAATCAGCTTTAAATTCCTTCAATGATTCCCAAAAACCAAAATTAAACCAAGCAAATTCAATGTTGGCCTCAAGAGATTGATGATATAAATTTTCCTTGATAACCCGGTCTATTTCGGAAGTAAAAAATGCTATTTTCTGACGTGTGTTGAGTTTAGATTGAGCTACCTCAACCCTATCCAAGCGAGCCTTCACGGAATTTAAATTGAATAGACCGGACATATTTCGCTCGACCGATTCGATCAGCAAGATATTTTTTTTGTTTTTAAAAGGATTGATTTCTACGGGATTTGCGACAGACCAACGAATAAACTGGACTTCATTTATCCCCACATAATATCGAGGATCCTCTTTGAAGAAACTGTATAAATAACTATCGCCCAAAATAAAAAGCTTAGCCGTATCGCTATTTGCTTTTTGATCTATCGCCGGCATTGAAACAAAATTAGTGTCTTTTACCTTTTTAAATTTACTCAAATACGTCAACCCATACAGATCGCCATACAAGTATTTATCTGCTCCAAAGGCTCCTACTCGACTGTAACGATCACGTGTAATCCACTTCATGCCCATATTTGAACTCGTCAAATACAAGGTGAGTGCACAAAAAATAAACACGAGAAATGCGAATAATTTTTGCATTGATTAAAACTGAAAATAAATAAACTGTTTCAAATTAAAGACACCAAAAAAGTAAATCAAAAACGCCAATCCCACCATAATAGGCCAAAATAATTGAACCGAATCCACCTTTATTTTGTCCCTTTTTAAATCAAACAGATATAAACCTACAATCAACAAAATAGAAAATAATAATTCATTGGCATTAAAAGCTAATGATATCGGATCGGAAAATGTGCCTTGAACTAGTTGGCGGAAATAAATCTGTATATCCCCGAATTTTGGAATTCTAAAAAAGACCCAAGCAATCGTCACTAATAGAAATGTGAATAGTCGGTACAGCCAAATTCCAGCCACTGAGTTGCGCTGATCAGCCGCCAAATTAGGAAAAACTCGATTAAGCGTTAAACCCATTAATTGGAACAATCCATGCAAAGCCCCCCAAATCACAAAGTTCCAACTAGCTCCATGCCAAAAGCCCGATAAAATAAAGACGATCATAATGTTGATATACCAGCGGGGAACGGAAACGCGGTTGCCACCTAACGAAAAATATACATAATCTTTAAACCAGGTGGAGAGTGAAATATGCCAACGGCGCCAAAAATCTGGAATAGATGTGGCCGTGTAGGGCGCATTGAAATTATTCATGAGTTTGAAACCCATCACTTTGGAAGCGCCAATCGCGATATCTGAATACCCTGAAAAGTCGCAATAGATTTGAAATGAATAAAAGATACTGGCGATGATTAAATTCAAACTACTTTGGCTTGATAAGTTCGCATAGGCTGGGTCAACCACCATCGCTAGTCGGTCCGCAATGACTACTTTTTTGAAAAAACCTTGCATCATTTGTAACAAGCCTGATTTTACTCGGTCCGTATCCCAAACATGCTTTTCGTAAAACTGATGAATTAAATTTTGTGGCCTTTCGATGGGTCCTGCCACCAACTGTGGATAAAACATCACATAAAGACTATAAATTCCAAAATTCCGTTCCGCCTTTTGGTTCCCTCGATACACCTCGATCGTATAACTCATGGCCTGAAACGTATGGAACGACAAGCCGATGGGAAGTAAAAAATTAAAAACCGGGAATTGAACAGGAACGGAGAAATAACTGGCTAGGGAATTAAAGTTGTCCGTGAAAAAAAAATAATATTTAAAAATGGCCAAAACTCCTAAGTTGGCCAACAAACTACATCCCAAAAATATTTTTTTTGCACCCCCCTGAAACCGTTCCAAATAGATGCCAGCAAAATAATCGATGACAATGGTCAGGCCCAAAATCCCTAAATAAATAGGGACAAAAGCCATATAAAAATAACAAGAAGCTAAAAGTAATAAGGCCCATCTGTACTTGTGAGCCAATAAAAAGTAAGCACTGGTCACAATTCCAAAAAACACCAAAAACTGTAATGAATTGAAAACCATGTCTACCTTGTTTTATGCAACGGTCAAACGGACATTTAAATTTACATCATCTATGCTAACTTCTGAATAACCTTCACTAATCTCATTGACCCAATCAATCGAAAGTGCTTGAACTTCTTGGCTTATATATCCATTAAATTCAGTCAAACTTTCTTTCCAATCACTTGAATTCTCTTGAATCGAAATATGAATTTTATCAATCACATCAAAACCTAAGTCTTTCCTTAAATTTTGGACGCGGTTTACAAACTCGCGAGCCATTCCTTCCCGAATCAATTCGGGACTTAATGTGTTGTCAAGCGCAATAGTCAAGCCCCCTTCACTAGCAGTCAAATAACCCGGCATATCTTCCGTCATCACTTCAATATCAGCCATTCCTATCTCAAATCCTTGTAGATTAACCGTTCCATTCGATTCCACCATAGATAAATCCTCTGTTGACATTCCCGTGATTAGATCAGCGACCGCTTTCATGTCCTTCCCAAACTTAGGACCCAATTCTTTGAAATTCGGTTTAACCCGCTTACTCAAAACGCCAGAAGCATCGTTTAAATAATTCACCTGCTTAACATTGACTTCAGATTTTATTAAATCCTCAACACGTCTAATTTGCTCGCGCACATTTTCTTGTAATACCGGCACTAAAACTTGGGCTAGCGGTTGGCGCACCTTTAATTTATGCACCTTACGAATCGAGTGTACCAAAGAACAAATTCGCTGAGCCAATTCCATCGAAGCCTCCAGATTTTCATTTTTCCAAGCGGCATTAACCTTGACAAAATCAGTTAAATGAACCGATTCCTTTTGAGTTAAATTTTTATATAACCATTCTCCATAAAACGGCGCGATGGGAGACATTAGTTGGGCCACCGTTTCCAAACAAGTATACAAGGTCTGATAAGCCGCTTTTTTATCTGCACTTAAGCCTAATTCCTTAGCCTCAGGATTCCAAAAACGACGTCTTGATAAACGAACATACCAGTTTGACAAATGATCGCACACAAAATCTTGTATCGCCCGACCCGCTTTTGTGGGCTCATAGGTTTCAAAAGACTCATCTACCTCAGCAATTAAATTCATTAATTTAGATAAAATCCAACGATCTAATTCCGATAAATTTTCCTCTTCGACACGAACATTTGAGGCATCAAAACCATCTAAATTGGCATAAAGTGCAAAGAAATTATAGGTATTCGTTAGCGTGCCAAAGAACTTATTTCGTACTTCGGTAATGCCGGCTAAATCAAATTTCAAATTATCCCAAGGCTGAGCGTTGGTAATCATATACCAGCGCGTAGGATCAGCGCCATATTTCAGTAACGTGTCAAAAGGGTCGATGGCATTACCGAGTCTTTTGGACATTTTGTTTCCATTTTTATCCAGCACTAAACCGGTGGAAACAACATGTTTAAAGGCGACCGAATCCTCCACCATGGCTGAAATTGCATGCAATGTGAAGAACCAACCACGCGTTTGGTCCACTCCTTCCGATATAAAATCAGCAGGATACGATTTTTTAAATATTTCTTGATTCTCAAATGGATAGTGCCATTGAGCAAAAGGCATAGCCCCCGAATCAAACCAAACATCGATTAAATCTAACTCTCGAGAAAGTATTTGACCCGAAGGACTCAACAAATAAATCTCATCCACAAAAGGTCGGTGTAAATCAGCTTGCCCATTTTCAAGCGCAATTTGGAATGCCGAATTTCCAGCTAATTGTTTCTCTGATAATTTTCCTGATGCATTTGCGAGCTTGATCTCATCGGCCAACTGTGCCAATGAGCCAATGCAAATTTCTTCAGATCCATCTTCTGTTCTCCAGATGGGCAGTGGGGTTCCCCAATAACGTGAGCGAGACAAATTCCAGTCCACTAAATTCTCCAACCAGTTTCCAAAACGACCCGTTCCGGTGGATTCAGGCTTCCATTCGATCGTTTTGTTTAAGGCAATTAATTTATCTTTGGCGGCCGTCGTTTTAATGAACCATGAGTCCAAAGGATAATATAAAATGGGTTTGTCCGTACGCCAACAATGGGGATAGGGGTGATCAAATTTCTGAACATTAAACGCTTTATTTTCGGTTTTCAATTGGATCGCAATTCGTTCATCCACCGATAAATACTTATCTCTTCCTTGTTTAATTCTTGCCTCTTCTTTTTCTTCGTCTGTCAAATATGCTTCTTTCACAGGCTCCAACGCATAATCCGTCACTTCTTTAACAAAGCGTCCCTGACGATTTACCAAGGGTACATCTTTCCCATTTTCGTCTTGAACCAAAATCGCTGGAATTCCATTTTGTTGGGCTACCCGAAAGTCATCCGCACCGAAAGTTGGCGCAGTGTGAACCATCCCAGTACCATCTTCCGTCGTAACAAAATCCCCTAAAATAACTCGGAAAGCTGGTTCTTTGGGTGAAACATAGGACATCAAAGGTTCATATTCAACCCCTTCTAAATCAGAACCCTTACACGAAGCCACAATCTGGTATGGAATTGCACTAGGCTTTTTATCGGCATCGACATACGCTTGGAAATCCCCATTTTCAGCCGCGGCTTGGAAATAATTTTTCACTAAATCCTTGGCTAAAACCACATGGACAGGTAAAAAAGTATAGGGATTAAACGTCTTGACCACGACATAGGTAATATTCTTCCCTGCCGTCAATGCGGCATTGGAAGGCAAAGTCCATGGTGTAGTGGTCCAGGCAAGCAAATAAACAGGCTCCTGATTTGAATGATCAAACAAAAATGCGGATTTACTCGTCTTTTTTGCTTTAAACTGAGCAGTCAATGAAGTGTCTTTTACATCTTTGTAACAACCGGGCTGATTTAACTCATGTGAGGACAAACCCGTTCCGGCTGCGGGAGAATATGGTTGGATTGTATAGCCTTTATACAATAATCCTTGGTCATAAAGGCGTTTTAATAAGTTCCAAACACTTTCAATATAAGGGGTTTGATAGGTCACATATGGGGAAGAAAGGTCTACCCAATACCCCATTTTTTCAGTCAAATCATTCCATTGATCTGTGAATTTCATCACAGTTTCACGGCAACGCTGGTTATATTCTTCTACGGAAATTGTTTTGCCAATATCCTCTTTGGTGATTCCCAACTCTTTTTCTACTTGTAATTCGACTGGAAGACCGTGGGTATCCCAACCTCCTTTTCGCTTAACTTGTTTTCCTTTCAGCGTTTGGTAGCGGCAAAAAATATCTTTAATGGCCCTAGCCATCACGTGATGGATGCCTGGGGTACCGTTGGCCGAAGGTGGCCCTTCATAAAAAGTATAGCTTTGTTTTCCTTCCCGACTAGAAATTGATTTTTCGAAAATGTCGTTATTTTTCCAGAAGCTTAAAATTTCTTCAGCTAATACCGCATAATCTAAATTTTTATATTCTTTGAAGGCCACAGTGCTGTTGTTTTTTATGAAATAATCGGCAAAATTGAGGCAAAAATAAGAAAAAATAATGGAACGGCGATGATGGACCGTTCCGCTAATCGTCTAAATAGTTTTTAATTAAAAGGAACATGGCATGACAACCATTGAACCGACAACCCTGGTTATGAAAAAATTTGACATTAGAGTAAAGGCATTGACGGAAAGAAAAAGCTGGACCCAGCAAGATTTTGAATTAAAAAATGTCCAATTATTAAATCAAATTATTGAATTCATAAATCCATTGCCAAGAAATTTGATGCTGATGAGTTTTCATAGCATGGAACATCAACGGGAGGTGATGACATCGCCTATTCATGCCCTTTTAATCAATGAGCCTTATTATCATCAATTAATTTTTCCGAAAGTCGAGAAAAATACAAGCCAAATAATTCCTTATTTGACCGATAAAAAATCGAAATTCTTAGCATCAGATTGGGGGATTTTGGAGCCTATGGAAGAAACTTCAGTCCGATTAAATCCAACAGATATCGATGTCATATTTATTCCTTTGTTGGCCGTCGACACACAGGGACATCGAGTTGGCTATGGGAAAGGTTTTTACGATCGATTTTTAGCGAATACTAAACCCGAACTGATTAAAATTGGTTTGGGGCTTGAGGAACCCATTGAACCTATTGAAGACTTAAACCCCTTTGATGTGGCCCTAGATTTTGCCATCACACCTTTATCGACCTATCGTTTTCGTTGATTTATTTACAAAAAAGATTTCGAATCAAAATTTAAGCCCTAATTTTACAGGATTAAATAATCTCCATCTGGTGAAGGCGAAGCTATTGTTATTCTTTATTGTAATTTCTGGGCCTATTTTAGGTCAAAAAGAATTGAAAAAAGAATTATTTCCAATCGGCGAAACTCAAACTGGATTTAGAAAACAATTTGTTTATAAACGGCAATTAATCGACAACCCATTGGCCTTGCAAATCCCACTTTTGGAGGCACAAGATCCCGTGGTGAGTCGGGAATTTTTAATTTACAAAAGACAGCAAAGTAACATAAAATGGATTTCGGGATTAACCGCATTGCTATCATTTTATACTTTGTTAAATAAAGACGCTGTTTCGGATGGTTTTTATTGGTCCGTGGTAGGAGGAAGTGCGGTGGCTAATTTATATTTTGGTTCTGTCAGTGTTCGCCATTTTAGACGAGCGTTAAATCGATATAACGAATTAGCCAATGATGGTTCAAAAATGAGTTTTAAATATTCAACGGATGATCGTTTTGGTTCATCGGTAGGTTTAGTTTGGCATTATAAATTTTAATTAAAACAAAAAATGAAAGTTGCGATTGTAGGCGCCACGGGACTAGTAGGTGGTGAAATTTTAAAAGTATTAGCGGAAAGAAATTTTCCTGTCACTGAGATAATCCCCGTTGCTTCCGAGCGGTCGATTGGAAAAAAAATAAACTTCAAGGGGGTTGATTATTCCGTTGTTAGTTACGAAACAGCCATCGCCATGAAACCTAATGTGGCCATTTTTTCAGCGGGCGGGGGTACCTCATTAGAGGTGGCACCCAAATTTGCCGCGGCAGGAATAACGGTTGTTGACAATTCATCTGCATGGCGTATGGATCCCACAAAAAAATTAGTGGTGCCTGAAATTAATGCCTATACCTTGACAAAGGAGGATAAAATTATTGCCAACCCAAATTGCTCGACGATTCAAATGGTCGTTATTTTAAATCCTTTGCATAAAAAATATAAAATTAAGCGTGTGGTGGTTTCGACGTATCAATCGGTTACCGGAACTGGAAAAGCTGCCGTAGACCAATTATTTGATGAGCGAGCAGGAAAAGAAAATATTGCGCGTGTTTATCCGCACAAGATTGACCTAAACGTATTGCCTCATATTGATGTTTTCTTGGACAATGGATATACGAAAGAAGAGATGAAAATGATTTTGGAAACCAAGAAAATCATGATGGATGATTCGATTCAGGTTACGGCCACCACTGTACGTATACCTACGATCGGTGGCCATTCGGAAGCGGTTAACATTGAATTTGAACATGATTTTGATTTGGCAGAAGTGCGAAACATATTAGAAAATGAGGAAGGGGTAATCGTCCAAGATGATCCAAAGAATTTTTTATACCCAATGCCGATCACTGCGCATGGAAAAGATGAAGTTTTTGTGGGGAGAATTCGCAGGGATGAGAGTCAAAAAAACACGTTGAACTTATGGATTGTAGCGGATAATTTACGTAAAGGAGCGGCGACCAATGCCATCCAAATAGCGGAATATTTAGCAAAAAATCAGTTGATTTAATAATAAGCATTCTCGTTTCAGGCTATGACAAGACTTAGTGTCAATATCAATAAAATTGCCACTTTGCGAAATTCGCGCGGAGGGGACAATCCAAATTTATTGGACGTGGCTAAAGATTGTGAGCGATATGGAGCTGATGGCATTACGGTCCATCCGAGGCCCGATGAGCGACATATTCGATATGCCGATGTACATGACTTTAAAAAAATAGTTACTACGGAATTTAATATTGAAGGCAATCCGCTTGAAGCTTCATTTGTTGATTTGGTATTGTCGGTAAAGCCAGAACAAGTGACCCTAGTACCTGATGCCTTGGGCCAACTTACCTCGAATCATGGTTGGAATACCATTGAGCATCAAGCCTTATTAATCAA
>CANKVC010000008.1 GCA_947486835.1 Cytophagaceae bacterium
CCAAAAGAGAATTTTCAGGAGACCGAGAGCGCAAGCCTTATAATAAGGAACGTAAACCATATGCTGGGGATCGACCAAGCAGACCATATCAAGGAGGCGATTCAAATTCAGAAAGCCGACCACGTCGGGAATTTGATGGTCCCAAAAGAGAATTTTCAGGAGACCGTGAGCGCAAGCCTTATAATAAGCCATACTCATCAGACAGAACGCCAAATTCTGGAGAAAGAAATAGAGAGTCAAGACCATATCAAGGAGGCGATTCAAATTCAGAAAGCCGACCACGTCGAGAATTTGACGGGCCCAAAAGAGAATTTTCAGGAAACCGTGAGCGTAAGCCCTTTAATCCGGAGCGTAAACCATACGCTGGGGATCGACCTAATAGAACTTTTCAAGGAGGTGAATTAAATTCAGAAAGCAGACCAAGCAGCGAGTTTGATGGCCCTAAAAGAGAATTTTCCGAAGACCGCGAGCGTAAGCCATTTCAAACGGATGGTTCCGAGACTGAGCGTCCAAAAAGAGTATTTGACAGGGAAAAATCGGATGATTCATCCAAGGATTTTCGAGAAGCATCTACGAGTAAGTTTTCAAAGAGAGATACTTTTAAGAGCAGAAATAGGTATGAGGAGAGTCCAGCGCATACGCCACAATATAAATTAGATCGTTTTAAAGAAAAGGCACCTGCTAAAATTCAAAGGAAAATTAGAGAGGCTGAAAGTAAAAGCGATATGGTTCGCTTAAATAGATATATCGCGAATGCAGGGATTTGTTCTCGACGTGATGCCGATAAATTGATCGAGGCGGGTGAAATTAAAGTGAACAACAAAGTAATCACTGAAATGGGCTATCAAGTAGCTCCTACAGATATTGTCAAATATGGCAATCGCAAATTGAATCGCGAAAAGCCAGTTTATGTGTTATTGAATAAGCCCAAAGACTTTTTGACAACCACTGAAGATCCAAATGATCGCAAAACGGTGATGGAATTAGTTAAAAATGCGGGCGATGCGCGTATTTATCCAGTAGGAAGATTAGACCGCAATACGACGGGTTTAATCTTATTGTCAAATGATGGCGAGTTAGCTGACCGACTGACCCACCCTTCTCATGAGATCGAAAAAATTTACCAAGCAGAATTAGACAAGCCTTTGACCGATGATGATTTCGAAAAAATCAAAGCGGGATTAACCTTAGAGGATGGAGAAATCAAAGTGGATGATTTAGCAAAAGTTACTCCAGATGGTTACGTCATTGGCGTTAAAATTCACTCGGGGAAAAACCGAATTGTTCGAAGGATATTTGAACATTTAGGCTATGAGGTAACTAAATTAGACCGAACAACCTTTGCGGGGTTGACTAAAAAAGATTTGCCGAGAGGCCATTGGAGGTATTTAACGGAACGAGAACTCGTTAAACTGAAGTACTTCTTATAAACAAAAAAGGCCTGAATTTCAGGCCTTTTTTTATGCTTACATGATTGAATTTAAATATTCATCAATGATTCACGGCGTCTCATTTTACCAGCAGGGATACCAAACATCATCTTAAATCTTCTACAAAAATAAGCGGTGTCTTTATATCCTACCTCAGAACCTATGGCACGAATGGATTTTTTAGTAGTACGTAAAAGTCCCACGGCAGCTTCCATTCTTTGATATTCAATGTAGTCCTGAGGATTAATTCCGGTCAACATTTTGAAATATTGCCCTACATAATCTTCAGATACGTTGGCCACATTGGCTAATACTTTATTTGACAAATCTCCACCGATATGATCCTTGATGTAAGCGAAAATATCAATTAACCTTGGATCTTTAAAATAGGTGCTGTTTGTGGCTAGTTGCTCAACAAACAATCTATTTTGAATGATATAACGAATAACTTCAATGACAATTTCTTCTGTTTTGATTTTTATGATCCGACCTTTCCCAATTTCATCCGACATATCCTCAAGGAGAATTTCTTTGATGGTTTGAGCTAACTTCTCATCTTTCTTAATTAAAAATGGAGGGATATCTAGAGATGTAAAGAAATTAACTGAATCAAAAACCTTCGCTTCAAATGCAACCATTCCAAATGAATTTTCAAGTCTACCGATGGCGCTTGAATCATTATTTTGGTCGAAATAAAGCTCACGATGTGTCATGAACTCCTCATTATTTACTGCTTTAGGTTTTTCTGCATTGCCATAAGTAACGCTGACCATTTTGCCACCTGGAATAAAAAGCATATCACCCTCTTCTACCTGAGTTTCTTCCTCACCAAATGAAACTTCGCCTTTGTACAATATCAAGAGCGAGTTTTCAACATCATAATAATTTTTTATTCGGATAGGTTGTAATATTCTAATGTTCCTAGCCTTGATAAATTTAACTCCTAAGGACTCAATAATCTTGTTATAATCTTCCATTTTCGTATGTTTTATCGTCGATTATTACGATTTTCTTAATTTAACTTGGACAAAACTAATAAATCAGCGAATAAATCCAAATTATTTAGGAAAAAAATAGTCTTTTTTTCTAATATATTTTACCCACTTTTATTGTAATATACCTATAAGTATGCTTTTTGGGATCTGTAAAATTTCAAAAAGGGATTGCTCTGTGTTTTTATAATTATTTTTAGGACACCTATATTTTTAAATTAAAATAAATAATTAGCTCATAATTTATCCGTAAATTTGGTGCTTGTGGATTTACAATCCAGCTTAAATCCAATAATTATACTAAATCATGGGATTATTTAATTTTCTTACTAAAGATATCGCGATTGACTTAGGTACTGCAAATACCTTAATCATTCATAAGGATCAGGTGGTGGTAGATGAACCATCTATTATTGCATTAGACAGAAACACAAATAAAGTGTTGGCTGTGGGTCGACAAGCCATGATGATGCATGAAAAAACGAATGATAACATTAAGACTATTCGGCCTTTGAAGGATGGTGTTATTGCGGATTTTACGGCAGCTGAATTAATGATGCGCGGATTGATTAAGATGATGGATAAGGGAAATTCGTTTTTTTCTCCAGCTTTACGGATGGTTATTTGTATTCCTTCTGGGATTACAGAGGTTGAAAAAAGAGCTGTAAAGGATTCAGCGGAGCATGCTGGGGCGCGTGAGGTTTATATGGTGCATGAGCCAATTGCAGCAGCGATTGGGATTGGAATTGATATTGAACAACCCAATGGATCGCTCGTAGTTGATATAGGTGGAGGTACCACGGAGGTTGCCATTATTTCATTGAGCGGAATTGTTGTTGAAAATTCCATTCGTGTCGCAGGAGATGAATTTACTAGAGATATAAAAGATTATTTATTGCGTGAGCATAAATTAGTTATTGGAGAAAGGTCCGCTGAGCAGATCAAAATTCAGGTGGGTGCGGCCTTGCCAGAATTAGAAAATGCACCGCCCGATTTTGAGATTAGGGGTCGTGATCAAATGACCGGTATTCCGAAGGAGATTTTAATTAATTATTCTGAAATAGCTTATGCGTTGGATAGTTCAATCACGAAGATTGAGGTAGCCATTATGGAAACTTTACAAAGAGCTCCTGCTGAATTATCGGGGGATATTTTTCATAATGGAATCCATTTAGCTGGTGGAGGTGCCATGTTGCATGGTTTGGATAAAAGAATTGAGAAGAAAACCCAATTGAAAGTACATGTGGCGGATGATCCATTAAAGGCTGTTGTACGAGGTACGGGTGAAATCCTTAAAAATCTTGACAAGTATAGAGCGGTTTTAATTACTTAAATTCTTCCTTTAAATTTTAGCTTTGGCATGAATCAATTGTTTCAATTCCTTATTCGACAAAGGATCATTCTTTTGTTTGTTCTATTGGAGTTGATCAATGTTTGGTCTATTTTCAAATACGATGATTTTCAACATGTCATTTATTTGAACACCACAAATCGCTGGGCAGCTTCCTTATTAGCTACAGGTCGCGAAATAAAAACCTATCATCATTTGGGTGAAGTGAATGCTGAGCTTGCTTTAGAAAACTCCCGATTAAGACAAGAGATTTTTAAATTAAGTGCCATAAAGCAGCCGGAAAGCAAAGTTCCTTATTTTGTTAGTTCAGCCATGCTCAATCGATATGCGCCAGTGGCCAGTAAGGTGATCGATCAAAGCACTCAAATGTCTCAGAATTATTTGACCATTGACAAAGGCTTAGTGGATGGAATCAAGCCCGGTATGGCGGTCATCTCATCCACTGGGGTGGTCGGGAAAGTCATGTCTTGTACCTCAAATTTATCTTTAGTGGTTTCAGTACTGCACATTGAAAATAATGTTTCGGCAAAAATTAAATCTACTGGTGAATTAGGGTACATTAAATGGCCTGGTATTCAAACAGAAGTGGTAGAAATGATGGATGTTTCCAAATATAAAAAAGTGCTTAAAGGGGATACGATTGTGACTTCTGATTATAATGTGGTATTTCCTCCCAATATTCCAATTGGCATTGTCGCAAAAGTAGGTCTCGAAAAAGATGAAACATTTCATAATATTAAAGTGATGTTGTTAACTAATTTTTCAACGCTAAAGTATGTGTATGTGATCAAGAATCACCTGTTGGACCAACAAATAAAGTTGGAAACCTCAAAACCTAAGCCTGAATAATATGGGTAATTCATTTCAAATTAAATGGGTTTTTATTGTTTTTTTTAGCCTTGTCGCTCAGATTTTTATCTTACGAGATGTGGCGTTAGCGAATGTGGCTTTTTGTTTTATTTACCTTTGGATCATTATCAAAGCACCTATTCATACTCCATTATTTTATTTAATTATTGGCGGTTTCTTTATAGGCTGGATCGTGGATATATTCTATAATACGCATGGAATACATTCATTAGCCACTGTATTTATCGCGTTTTTAAGACCCACATTCTTTAAGGTGCTAACGCCAGTGAATGGCTATGACGAGCGATCTAGTGTATCATTGAGTGAAATGAAAGCTTTATGGTTTTTCCCTTATATTTTTGTGATGCTTCTCTCGCATCACCTGATTTTATTTCTAGTAGAATCTGCCGATGCTTCTTTATTTATGTACAGTCTACTTAGAGCCTTCGCCAGTGCCATTTTAGGCACATTGGTTTTCGGAATGCTTGAATTATTCAATCAAAAAAACTAGGTCTTTTTGTCACGTAGATTTTTGGCTTCATAATTGCAATTAGGGTCGTTTCGTAAATTTTACGAATAAATTCATGCTCATGGAAGTCGAGGTAAAAGACAAAATTTATTCTTTAGGTAATGCGAGGCGTGTTTTTGAAAAAGAATTCATGCCACACATGGATGCCATGTATAATTTCGCACTTAAGTTGACGGCCGACGAAGACGATGCTCAAGACTTGGTTCAGGATACTTGTTTAAAAGCGTATCGCTTTATAAATTCTTTTGAACCAGGCACTTACGCGAAAGCCTGGTTATTCAGGATTTTGAAAAATAATTTCATTAATGATTATCGAAAAAAATCAAGAGGCCCTTCTAAAGTAGAATTTGAATGGGTAGAACAGTCAATTTCAGGGGAAGATGAAGCCGCGGAACCGGCATACTTTGCTGATTTACAAGCTGAAACAGTTAATGATATGTTGGGAGACGAGATCACCGCCGCACTCCAATCTCTTCCAGTTGATTTTCGAATGATTATTATTTTATGTGACTTGGAGGAGTTTAGTTACGAAGAGATGGCAAAAATTTTAGATATACCCATTGGCACCGTTAGATCACGTTTGCATCGCGCTAGGGCTTTGCTTAAAACCAAATTGGTGAATTACGCGAAGACGAAGGGGTATAACTGACAACGTGTCATTAAATTCTGGGAACTAATTTTTCGAATGAGATGTTAAAAAAATTGAATTAAGGTGAAATAAAATGAAAATAAGCTGTGAGCACCATCAGGATTGTATGCAATTGATTCAAAAGATTTTGGATGGGGAAGCAAGTGTAGCTGAAAAAGAAGCGTTTTTTGCCAACAAGGATCTTTGTATGCCTTGTCAGAAGGGCTATGAATTA
Source organism: Cytophagaceae bacterium (assembly GCA_947486835.1). Taxonomy (GTDB): domain Bacteria; phylum Bacteroidota; class Bacteroidia; order Cytophagales; family Spirosomataceae; genus Aquirufa. The sequence continues at coordinate 6,015 of CANKVC010000008.1, forward strand.
GAGCTTTCGCTTAAAACAAATCTCAAATCTAAATGTCAATTATCCTGTCCGGATCAAATCATTAGCAAGATTAGAACAAAACTTTTTTTGCTTTTAATCCTAATTTCAATTCTTATTCCCTTATTTTGCTAGCTTATATAAAGTAAAATATTTTTGGAAGGTAAATTAATTATTTTTTCGGCCCCTTCGGGATCAGGTAAAACGACCATCGTTAAGGAATTATTGAAAAATAATTCGAATCTTGGCTTTTCTATTTCAGCATGTACACGTGATAAAAGAGGCCGATTAGAAGAAAATGGGCAAGATTATTATTTTTTAACGCCAGATGATTTTAGAGAAAAGATCAATGAAGGTGCTTTTGTCGAGTGGGAAGAAGTGTACTCCGGTGCCTATTATGGTACATTAAAATCAGAGATTGAGCGCATTTGGGCCAGTGGAAAACACGTAATTTTTGATGTGGATGTTAAAGGCGGACTCGCGTTAAAACAGTATTATGGAGACAAGGCTTTAGCCATCTTTGTTAAAGTGCCTTCCTTAGAAATTTTAGAAGAAAGACTGCGTTCTAGAGGTACTGAGACAGAAGAATCACTTTCTAAGCGAGTTTTTAAAATGAAGTTTGAATGGTCATTTCAAGACAAATTTGATGTAATTCTAATCAATGATACATTAGATATGGCTATCCAAAAGGCGCAGAAATTGTTCACCCAATTCACAAGCTAACATGAAAGTCGGATTGTTTTTTGGCTCTTTTAATCCTATACATCATGGGCACTTAATTATTGCCCAAGCCGCATTAAATCAAACCGCCTTGGATCAAATTTGGTTTGTCGTTTCCCCACAAAATCCGCATAAAAAAAGCAAAAATCTATTGCACGAATTTGACCGACTTGATTTAGTTGAAAGGGCCATTGCTGATAATTTTGCTTTTAAATCTTGCGATATTGAATTTAGCTTAACGAAGCCATCCTATACAATTGATACCTTAATCTACTTGACTGAGCGTCACCCTACGAAAGAATTTTCTTTGATTTTGGGCGGGGATAACCTTGAACAGTTTAAAAGTTGGAAAAATTTCGATAAGATACTTGATTATTTTACGCTCTACGTATATCCACGTGGTGAAATAGCTACCTCTGATTTATGGCAACATAAAAGCGTTACCAAGATTGATGCGCCCATTTTACAAATTTCTGCCACCTATATTAGATCTTGTATCCAAAATGGTAAGTCTATTAAATATCTAGTTCCTGATCAAGTAGAGGCTTTAATCAGTCAGAAAAAATTTTACCTTTAGGCCTATCCGCCTAAGATTTGTACTCTATTTTTCTTCGTTTCCCTTTTCTCCGTATCGCCATTTTATGGATGATTGGAATTTGCATGTATGCGTATTTTCCATTTTTTTCAACCCCATTTATTTATGTTTTAATGGCGCTATGGATGGCTATTTTCATAGGGAGCTTTTTCAAGATTCGTTATTTCTTAAGTATTTCATTTAGCTTGTTATTGCCTATTGCTGGTTATTTAAACGCTGGCTTTAACACTCGGGCCAACTTAAACTTTGATCTAAAAAAAACAAATACGTTTGTTTTTGAGGTCATTGATTTTCCAGAAAATAAACCTAAATCAATCGGTTTAATCGTTCATTGCATTGCATTTTTAGACCAGAAGCACTGGAAAAAGGGTTCCGGTAATTTTAAAATATACCTTGCGAAAACGGCAAATAAGCCTGTGAAGGGAAGTAGATTGCTGGTACGATCTACATTGATTCCGTTTCCCCAACCATCATTTCCCTTTGAAAAAAATTGGTCAGAATATTTTCAGGCCAAAGGAATTTATGGCTCCGCATTTATTGCCAAAAATTCATTTGTGCTGTTAAATGAAGCTGCTGTTAATAAAAATATAGTTTACTATTTCCACTTGTGGCAATCATATTTAGCCCAACAATTAGCGCTTGCTATGCATCGCGGAATCAATTTAGACGTGGCAAAAACGATGCTCTTAGGAGTTAAATCAAGTATTGACTTTGAAACCATGTCCGTCTACTCATCTTTGGGGGCAATTCATATATTGTCAGTCTCAGGCTTGCACGTAGGCCTTTTATATGCAGGGCTAAGTTTTATTTTCGGATTTTTATTGCGAAAGGGTCGCTATGGAAAAATTCTTTTTTTCATTTTAATGATGATTTTACTTTGGGCATATGCTGGAATTTCTGGGTTTTCTGACCCAGTTCTGAGGTCCGCTTGGATGTTCTCCGTGATGCTTTTCGCTAAGGCATTTTTGCACCATCAAAATGGAATTAATACATGGGCATTCTCGTGTTTCGTTCTTTTGGTTTTTAAGCCCATGGCCTTGTTTGAGCCCGGGTTTCAGTTGTCTTATTTGGCGGTGTTGGGATTACTTATATTCCAACAAAAATGGGCGTCTTTGATAAAAATTAATTTCCAATATAAGCCTCTTCAATTTATTGTATCAAATACTTGGGAGCTAACGTGCGTGGCTCTGGCAGCCCAAATATTTACTTGGCCTTTAATTATTTATTATTTTTATCAATTTCCCAATCCATTTTGGTTCTTATTACTTAATCCTATTTTAATTGTGCTATCGACTATTTCTCTCGGCATAGGATTCTTTTTTATTAGTGCATCTCCTATTTTGGTTTTTCTAAAGCTTGATTTTTTGTTGCGATGGTTGGGTATCTTATTAGATTTTAGTTTTTCTATGTTGCATTTTGTCATGTTTAAGTTTGTCTATCTTTTTCACCCCATCTTGCCATTCCTTAAAATTCATTTGATTGAAGTTTTTATCTATTTTTTGCTTGTAACTTGCTTGTGGTGTTGGTTGATTTTCAGAAAGCGCAAGTATATGTCATTGGCAATTTTTCTGATCAGCGTTGAATGCATATTTCATGTAATCCCTTCACGAAACCCTCCACAATCTTTCTTGTCACAATATAAAGGTTATCCCATTTTTGTGATGATTTCAGGCATGAAATCCTATTTTTTTGCACCAGATGATTTGATGCTTGACCCACTTTGGATTCAGGGGCACTTGAGTCCGCTTTGGGCTAATTTAGGAGTAAGGGATACATTAGGTCATTATTACGACCAGCGTAGTAATTATGCTTGGGTTTATAAAAAGAAAAAGTTTATTCTTTTAAATAAAGCAGCAATTAAGCCTATAGGCGATAGATTTACCGTCATTCTGTCTAGAAATGTTTACATGAAAAAACCGATCTGGTTAGGTACTTGGGATAATTCAACCTTATTAATTACAAATAAACCTTCAAATTATACTCAGCAGGTGTGGTCAACTTATTATCCTAAATTAGTAGCCAATAAAGTAGATTTTTTGGATCAGCGAGCAGCTTTTAAGTATTAAAAAAAGACTACCTGTTGGGGTAGTCTTTTTGTATTAACTTGGTTTTTTCTCATTACGTTTACGCTCATTGGGATCTAGCCAAATTTTACGCATTCGAAGCGATTTAGGAGTAATTTCTAAATATTCATCCTTTTGGATAAACTCCATACATTCTTCCAATGAGAAATTTAATTTAGGAGCAATTTTAGCGTTTGTATCTGTTCCAGAAGCACGCATATTGGTTAATTGCTTGGCATTTTGTAGGTTAACTTCAATGTCATTTTGACGATTATGCTCTCCTACAACCATTCCTGTATAAACCTCTTCACCTGGATCGATAAAAAATACGCCTCTATCTTGTAATTTATCTATCGCGTAGGGAATAGCAGCTCCCGTATTCATCGAAATTAATGATCCGTTGATACGTCCTGGAATAGGTCCTTTAAAAGGCTCATAAGCTGTAAAACGGTGTGCCATAATGGCTTCACCAAATGTTGCGGTTAATACTTTTGATCTTAAACCGATTAAACCCCTAGAAGGTATATTGAATTCTAAATGTTGAAGGTCACCTTTAGGTTCCATAATCAACAATTCTCCTTTTCCTTGCGTGGCAAGTTCAATTACCTTTCCGGCAACTTCCGCGGGTACATCTACAACCAAAGTTTCAATAGGCTCTAAACGCTCCCCATTTTCACCTTCTTTGAAAATTACTTGGGGTTGGCCTACTTGTAATTCGTATCCTTCCCGACGCATGGTTTCAATAAGCACAGATAAATGTAAAATTCCTCGACCAAAAACTAAGAATTTATCTTCGCTTTCAGTGGTCATTACTTTTAAGGCCAAATTCTTTTCCGTCTCCTTAAATAAACGCTCACGAATATGACGAGAAGTAACCAATTTCCCCTCTTTTCCAAAAAATGGAGAGTTGTTGATCGTAAACAACATATTCATGGTAGGTTCATCGATAGCTATACGCTCCAAAGCCTCCGGGTTTTCAGCATCAGCAACTGTGTCGCCAATTTCAAAATCTTCAATACCAGTAATGGCACAAATTTCACCGCATTCTACTTTTTCCACCCTCACTTTACCTAAACCTTCAAATACTTGAAGTTCCTTGATACGCATTTTCTTGGTACTTCCGTCCGCTTTGCAAAGGGCAATTTGCATTCCCTCAGTCAAAGTTCCTCTTTCTAAGCGTCCGATAGCAATACGACCTACAAAAGACGAATAATCTAATGAGGTAATTTGCATTTGTGGGGTTCCTTCTTGAACCTTGGATGCGGGAATATTTTTAATAATAGAATCTAATAATGCGATTATATTATCTGTAGGAACCTTCCAATCTTCACTCATCCACCCTTGCTTCGAAGATCCATAGATACATGGAAAATCTAATTGTTCCTCTGATGCATCCAAATTGAACATTAAGTCAAAAACTTGCTCATGAACTTCATCTGGACGACAATTCTCCTTGTCTACTTTGTTGACTACAACAATCGGCTTAAGACCTAAAGCAATCGCCTTAGATAATACGAAACGGGTTTGAGGCATTGGGCCTTCAAATGCGTCAACTAATAGTAAAACACCATCAGCCATACGTAAAACACGCTCTACTTCTCCTCCAAAGTCGGCGTGACCAGGAGTATCAATAATATTGATCTTAACTCCATTGTAGCGTACGGATACGTTTTTTGAGGTAATTGTTATGCCTCGCTCACGCTCCAAATCATTGTTATCTAGAATTAGATCTCCAAACTCTTGGTTCTCTCTAAATATTTTTGAGGCGTGAATGATTTTGTCAACCAAAGTAGTTTTACCGTGGTCAACGTGGGCAATAATGGCAATGTTGCGGATGCTTTGCATAAAATGAAGGCTCGTAAAATTTAAGGTGCAAAGGTATGGATTATTTCTTTGAAAAGTACTATTTGATTTAAATTACCATACTCGATTTTAATCAATCGCAGTGGGCGTATTGATTACCTTAGTTTTTGTGGGATATTCTTGTAAAATTTTGGCTAAAATGCTGGTTGAGTCGATTCCGCAAAATTCATATAGTTCTTTTTGTTCTCCATGCTCAACAATCAGGTCGGCAATTCCTAAGCGGATCATTTTGGATTGATATTGATGGTCAACCATAAACTCGGCAATGGCAGATCCAAAACCTCCTTGAATCGCCGCATCCTCGACTGTTATGATAGTTTTGAATGCTTTGAAAATGCCGTGCAATAATCGCTCGTCAAGAGGTTTGACAAAACGCATATCATATAATGCCGGATTTAGACCTTTTTGTTGGGCCAATTCGACTGCCTTTTGTGCCTCATTCCCAATATGACCAATGCTTAATATGGCTACATTTTCTCCTTTAATTAGTTCTAACCCTGTGCCAATTTCAATTCTTTCAAGCGAAGTTTTCCACGCCGGCATAACACCTTCACCTCTAGGATAACGAATCGTAATGGCTTGATTCAGCTCTTTAAATGAGTCTAAGGAAGCTGTAAACATCATATTTCTAAGTTCCTGCTCATTCCTAGGTGCGGCTACAATCATATTAGGGAGAGCCCTCATGAACGCAAAGTCATAGAGCCCATGATGCGTGGGACCATCAGCCCCTGCAAGGCCTGCACGATCTAAACAAAAAATAACCGGTAATTTTTGCAAACAAACATCATGCACGACTTGGTCGTACCCTCTTTGCATGAATGAACTATAAATATTACAAAAAACAGTGAGCCCTTGTGTAGCTAATCCTGCAGAAAATGTAACGGCATGTTGCTCGGCGATACCTACGTCAAATGCTCTATCTGGCATTTCACGCATCATAATATTTAAGGAGGATCCTGATGGCATCGCAGGTGTGACTCCCATAATTTTGGGATTCTTTTCTGCTAACTCTAATAGGGTATGTCCAAAAACTTCTTGGTATTTAGGAGGCTGAGGATTATCAAAAGTCTTTTTGTGAATCTCGCCCGTTAATTTATCGAATTTTCCAGGGGCATGCCATAAGGTTTGGTCCTTCTCGGCTAAACTATATCCTTTTCCCTTTGTCGTAATGCAATGCAATATTTTAGGCCCAGGAATATCTTTCAAATCATTTAACACAGTGGTTAAATACCCAATATCATGGCCATCAATAGGTCCAAAATACCTAAGATTTAATGATTCAAATAAATTACTTTGCTTTAATAATGTGGCTTTAAGCCCATTTTCAATTTTGGAAACAATTTCTTGGGCTGATTTGCCAAATTTTGACATTTTCCCCAACAAATTCCAAACGTCATCCTTCACCTTATTATAGGTATGAGATGTTCTAATGTCTGTTAAATACTCTTTCAATGCGCCCACATTGGGGTCTATGGCCATGCAGTTATCATTTAAGATAATCAGCATATTATTTGGAATGTCTCCAGCGTGATTCATTGCTTCGAACGCCATACCAGCAGTCATGGATCCATCCCCTATAACGGCAATATGTTGCTTTTGAAATTCTTTTTTGTAACGAGATGCCACCGCCATTCCTAAAGCGGCTGAAATAGAGGTAGATGAATGTCCTACACCAAACGTATCAAAAATACTTTCGGATCTTTTAGGAAATCCACTGATCCCTCCTAAAAGTCGATTGGTATGAAATACATCCATTCTACCGGTAAGTATTTTATGGCCATAAGCTTGATGCCCAACATCCCATACTAATTGGTCTTCAGGAGTATTGAAAACATAATGCAGGGCTACGGTTAATTCCGTTACTCCCAGAGAAGCTCCAAAATGCCCTCCATTAACAGAAACGTGGTCGATGATAAACTGCCTTAATTCTTCGCAAACTTTGGGCAATTCTGAGGGGGCAAGACTCCTAAGATCTGCTGGAGAATGTATTTTACTCAATAATGGACCAGCTTTGAATTGCATAAATTAATAATTAAAATTACCCGAAGGTGAATATCAAACAATATAAAGTTGAAAATGTTTTTAGGCTTATTCGTTTTTTTGACTCGCTTTAAACAATCTCCTTTTTTCGTATTTACTCAAACTATCATACCCAGATTTAGAAATTTTATCTAAAATTTGGTTCAGCTCTTCTTCTACAACCTCTTGATTATCCTGTTCATTTGTAGATTCATAAATTCTTTTTTGAGCCACTTTTACAAAAGAAAATACTTTTTCTTCTTTGACGAATACATTCTTTTTTTGTGGGAGTTGAAAATAAAATCCATACATAAAGCCCATTAAAGCGCCACCTAAATGCGCAATATTTCCTCCGGCATTCGTTCCCGTAGTTTCAATGAACGACCATATAATGTAAAATGCAGCCACATATTTAATCTGCACATCGCCAATAAAAAATAAATGAATGCGATACGTGGGCTTAATGGTTGCCGCGGCAACCACAATAGCAAATACACCAGCTGATGCCCCATTTAGGTAGGTTGGCCCTTTTAAAATAAAATAAGAGAAGCTGTTCACTAATAGCAAATAAGCAACGGCCCCTGATAATCCACCCCAAATAAACAATTTTACGATCCGGTCGGAACCTATAAAGTCTTGAATAATTATTCCAAACCAAAAAAGGAACATCATATTAAAAAGCAGATGAAATAATTCAATATGAATAAAGAAGTAAGTGAATACTGTCCAAGGCTCCTTAAGTACAATTATGGGCGTTGACGATAGCGTTAAATGCTCCAATGCAGCTGAAAATATTTCTTCATGGCCTGCTAGAATAAGCATGACTTTGCCAACCATCAAACCAAGAAATATAAAAATATTAAAAGCAATAAGCTTTTTTAGTCCTTGATTAGGACTATTAAAAATCATTTTTATATCGAACCAAATACTTTTCATCTTAAAAAAATGTATTTCTTTTAGTACCCCAATATTTTAAAAGTATGACTGCAAAAATCATTCCTCCGATATGTGCAAAATGTGCCACATTATCTCCTTCGCTTTGTTGGATTCCCTGATAAAGTTCATATAAGCCATAAAAACTCACAAAATATTTAGCCTTAATTGGGATGGGCAAAGGGAAAAGAAACATTTCTGAATTTGGGAATAGATAACCAAAAGCCATTAAAATTCCAAAAATAGCCCCTGATGCTCCGCCAACAACACTTCGGTTTATAAACTCAGCATAATTAGTCCTGACCCAATCTGAATTAACAGGTTCAATGGGACTGATGACACTAAAATGCTGTACATAGTCCGTTAAATTAAATGAACTAGGATTGGATAAAACCAATTCGGTTGCCCTCCTGAAATCTGCGAAATCAATAAAATGCTGGATGCCCATGTACAATACCCCAGCGCCTATCCCACAGAAAAAGTAGAAAAATAAAAATCGTTGGGCTCCCCAAACGCGTTCTAGTAATGAGCCAAACATAAAAAGTCCAAACATATTACTTAAAAGGTGCATGAAATTTGCATGAACAAACATGTATGTGACCACCTGGAAGAAATAAAAATCTCTTGCTTGAAAATAGTGTAACGTAAATAAATCTTCGGGTATGGCTCCTTTTCCTAAAAAAAGGACAACGTTTACAATGATTAAATTACGTACAGTAGGTGTTAAGTTTCTAAACATATTTTTATTCTTCAAATCCCCAATCAATGGAGTTTTTCATGTCTTTAATAATAAGCCCCATTGATTTGAATGTAGCCCTTATTTCATCTACCTTATCATATTTTCGTTGGTCCTTAAACTCTTTATATAGAGATAATAAGCCGTCAATTAACACGTCTGAGTTTTCGTGAGTTTCCATCGTCAAGCCTAATACGTCTTCTAAGAAGAGAATGTAATTTGTTTTTAATGCTTCAAAGGTGCTTGGGTTGATGGACTCAAAATGGAGCGTTCCCGTATGCAATTGATTTATTTTTTTCAACAAATTAAATAAATGCGCAATCGTCACAGCGGTGTTCAAGTCGTCATTCATCCCATCGTAACAACCCTGAATGGAACTTAAAATATCCGCTTCTTGCTCGGAGTCGACCTGCATGGAAATGTCCCTAGGGTAATCCATTTTTTTGATGATTCTTAACCCATTTGCAATTCGCTTATACCCTTTCTGCGATGCTTTTAAAGCCTCATTTGAAAAATCTAAGGTACTTCGATACTGCGATTGCAGCATAAAAAAGCGAACGGTCATGGGACTATATGCCTGTTCTAATAATGGGTGATTTCCAGTAATCAATTCTTTCGGCAAAAAGGAATTGCCCAAAGATTTACTCATTTTTTGACCATTAACGGTCAGCATATTGGTATGCATCCAATACCGGACGGGAACTTCACCATAGGCCGCTTTGGCCTGTGCAATTTCACACTCATGATGTGGGAATTTTAAGTCCATTCCTCCTCCATGAATGTCAAATGTATTGCCTAAATATTTATGGCTCATGCAGGTACATTCGAGGTGCCAACCAGGAAACCCTTCTCCCCACGGAGAATTCCATCGCATGATGTGTTCAGGAGACGCTTTTTTCCAAAGAGCAAAGTCCAAAGGACTTTTTTTCTCTCCAACCCCGTCTAAATCTCTCGTTTCAGTAAGTAAATCGTCTAAAATTCTGCCTGATAAATTCCCATAATCGCCACCTTGTTTATTATAGGTTTCTATATCGAAATAAATGGAGCCATTCGATTCATATGCCAAACCTTTATTTAAAAGGTTTTGCGCGGTCTCTATTTGCTCAACGATATGCCCTGTGGCGGAAGGTTCGATGCTAGGAGGTAACAGGTTGAATGTTTGAAGGACGTGGTGAAAATCTTGTGTATATCGATGAACAATTTCCATGGGCTCCAACTTTTCCAATTTGGCCATTTTCCCAATCTTGTCTTCTCCTTCGTCTCCATCGCCTACTAAATGCCCCACGTCTGTGATATTTCTTACATATCTAACCTTATAGCCAATGTGGCTAAGGTATCTATATAAAATATCAAAGGAAGTAAATGTCCTAAGATTTCCTAAATGCACGTAGTTGTAAACAGTCGGGCCACAAACATACAAACCCACATGTGGCGCGTTGAGCGCTACAAAAACTTCTTTTTCACGACTGAGTGTATTATATAATTTTAATGGCTGCATCTAGACTATTGCTGTCCTTATATAGAAATTTATATAAGGTATTAAAATTACTGCGATTCTTTTAAATCACCAAAACTATTATTGCTTAGTCGAATCAATTAAACTCGTTACGGAGATTGGACCCAAAAAATATTATCTTTGTCAATTCATTTGATTGATTACATGATTTTAAAAGAAGTAGGAGGAGATAAGGGCCTTAAGCAAATGTTTTTGGAATTCCCAGTTTCTTTATATGCGAGTGACCCGAATTGGATAAGGCCTTTAGATCAGGACATTGAAGTTATTTTTGACGCCAGTAAAAATTTTCATTTAAAAAAAGGAGAGGCCATTCGATGGATTTTATTTGACGAAAATCAAAATCCGATCGGTCGAGTAGCTGCCTTTTATGAAAATACAGAACCTGATAAAAGTAATCTCAAAATGGCTGGGATGGGATTTTTTGAGGTGATTGACAATGAAAACGCTGCCATAACTTTGTTTGATGCATGTAAGAATTGGCTGGCAGAAAAAGGGTTTGAGGGCATGGATGGTCCCATTAATTTTGGGGAGCGTGATAGCTTTTGGGGATTGATGATCAAAGGATGGGAATTTGAACCCACCTATAAGATGCCATGGACTAAGCCATATTACATTTCATTTTTTGAAAATTATGGGTTTAAAGATTATTTCCAACAGTATGTCTATGTTTCTTCCATTCGGGGAGCCAATGTTACTGCCGGAATTGAGGAAAAGGCCCAGCGGATTTATCAAAATCCCAATTATAATTTTAAGCATATAGAAAAGTCTAATCTCGCTAAATATGCTGAAGATTTTAAAATCATTTATAATGCGGCATGGGCAAAATTTCCGGGTGTCAGTGAAATGACTTCCGAGCAAGCTCAGAAATTAGTGAAGCAAATGAAGCCCATTATTGACGAACAATTACTTTGGTTTGCCTATTCTGAACTTGATGAGCCGGTTGCATTTTTTATAGTGATCCCCGATTTGAATCAAATTGTCAAACATTTACATGGTAAATTGGATACTTGGGGAAAGATAAAGTTTTTACTTTTAAAAAGTAGGGGCGTGCTAACTAGAACTTGTGGGGTTATTTTCGGGGTGGTCCCTGAGCATCAAGGAAAGGGCGTTGAATCTGCCATTGCCTTGCGTTTTAGAACGGCTGCCAGAGAAAATCCTTTCTATCCATATACAACCATGGACATGAATTGGGTCGGCGATTTTAATCCCAAAATGATGCGTTTTGTTTCCCAATTGGGAGCGACTAATGATAAAACATTTATTACTTACCGTTATTTATTTAATCCTAACCAGCCCTTTAGTCGTTGTCCTAAAGTAGGCTAAATACATGTAAAATGAGCTTATTAACAATTGGAACCGTTGCGTTCGACGCCCTAGAAACCCCTTATGGAAAAACCGATAAAATTATCGGCGGCTCTTGTACTTACATTGCTTTATCAGCAGCTTTTTTTCTACCTCAGGTTAATGTAGTTGCCGTGGTAGGGGATGATTTTCCACAAGAATACATGGATTCTTTGATTTCAAAAGGAATTAATTTGGATGGTTTGCAAATTAAAAAAGGGGAGAAATCATTTTTTTGGGCGGGCAAATACCATAATAATATGAATTCGCGTGATACCTTGGTTACGGATTTAAATGTTTTGGCGGATTTCAAACCCATGATTCCAACTAGTTACCAAGATTGTGAATATTTGATGTTGGGTAATTTAACGCCCCAAGTTCAAATTGAGGCTATTCAAGGTTTAAAGAATCGACCTAAGCTAGTGGTCATGGACACCATGAATTTCTGGATGGATGTGGCAATGGATGATTTAAAGAAAGTACTTAAATTGGTCGACGTCTTGTGCATCAATGACGAAGAGGCGCGCCAATTATCAGGTCAGTATTCTTTAAGGACAGCCGCTAAATTGATTATGGAAATGGGGCCAAAAACCTTAATCATCAAAAAAGGCGAACATGGTGCTTTATTATTCCAAGATACGAAGATGTTTTATTGCCCAGCATTACCTTTAGAGGAAGTTTTTGACCCTACAGGTGCGGGCGACACTTTTGTTGGCGGATTCATAGGTTACCTAGCGCAAACCAATGATATATCTTTTGAAAACATGCGCAAGGCCATTGTTTATGGCTCAGCAATGGCATCATTCTGTGTGGAGAAATTTGGGACGGAACGACTTTTTGAAGTGACGGCTTCCGATTTAGAGGCTAGAGTAGGGGAATTTAAAGAGCTCGCTCGCTTTTAGTTTCCGCCAACAACGACTTCAGTTAATTTTGAGGGGTCTAGGTATTTATTAGCTAGATCCCTTATTTCATTTGGCGTGCATGAAAAAATTTGATCTTGAAATTGATCGTAATAATCAGCATCCAACCCTTCTAATTCTATTATTTTTACTTTTTCTGCGATGTCAAATGCTTGAGTTAATTCTCCGGTAAAGCTCCCCATTAAATAGTTTTTGACCAATGATAATTCTTCTTCAGAAACTAATTCATCTCTTAGAATTTGCATCTCTTTTTTTACTTCAGATATCGTTTCGGCTACATTTTCATTTTTAACGTCTGTTCCTACTGCCCAATAACCTGAACGGTACATAGGAACTAATGAGGATGATATTCCATAGGTAAATCCCTTCTCTTCACGTATATTTTTTTGAAGCCTTGAGCCAAAAAATCCGCCAAGGAGCGTGTTCATTACACTAAATTTGAAATAGTCTTTGTTTTTTCTGTTAATGGATTTTAGCCCTAGCCTGATTGAACTTTGCAAGGCATCTTCTCTTATTTCTTTTGTTGAGCTTGGTTCCATAAAAACAGGATCCGAGATGAGCAATTGTTCTTTTGTATTTAAAGTAAGTCCGCCAAGTGTATCATCTAAAATTTTAATTTCATCATTTGATATTTTTCCTGATAGAAAAATACTGGGTATTTGGCTGGCCCAAGTTTTTTTGTAAAAACTAATCAGATCGCTTACTTCGAGTAATGCTAATGACTCTGGAGTTGCAGCGCGTCCATAAGGATCACCTCCATAAAGTTTATTTCGCATGATTTGGCTTGCACTATATGCCGTTTTTTCCCAGTTTAATTTATTTTTCTGAATTTCAATTTCTAATTCTTTTTGGAATTCCTGCTCGGGAAAAATACACATTTGAATCATCTCGGCCACATATGGCATTAATGCACCGAAATGTTTAACTAATCCATATACGGTAAATGTTGCTTGATCTAAGGTAGCTTGGATATCCCAGAATGCACCATGAAAGTCAAACGATTGATGAATATGTAACGCATCATGCTTGCTTGTGCCACGCTTCATTAATTGGGCTGTTAAACTTGCTAATCCCGCTACGTCACTGTGTATTCCTCCAGCTTTTGTACTGAGCTCAAATTTGAAAACAGGCTGCTCACCTAAGTTGACCGAATTTACGACTATGCCATTTTTTAGAATGCATTTATTGGCAGAAGGAAATTTAATTTTTTCAATAGGAAATGCTCCGGGGGCTTTACTTCTGTCCAACATCTAAATAGGGCTTTATAAAAAACAAATGACATCCAATTATGAATGTCATTTGCAACAAAAAAAATATTTCTTAATTATTTTTTAGGAGTATCGTTGTTGATAGCTGCTAATAAAGTAACTCTTAATGTATTTGCCAATGGACTGCTTGTTCCTGTTGGAACTAAGTAAGCAAAGTCAAAGCCATATTTTTGATCCAATTTAAGTCCTACTCCAAAAGTGAAATATTTACGATTTCCTTTCATTTCGGTTTCGTTGAAAAATCCACCACGTAAAGCAAAAGTATTATTAAATAAATATTCAGCTCCTAATGAAGTAGTAAATTCTTTTAATTCCTCTCCAAACCCATCTTCTGCATCAAACAATGAACCAAAGATACCTCCGATGGCTGATGAATTAGAACCCGTTGGATCAGTTTTTGTAGGTGTTGGAACCATCAATTTGTTTAAATCTAACGTGAAAGTTAATTTATTCTTATCATCTACATTTTTAACAGCGGCAATACCAGCTCTTAAGTTTGTTGGGATAAAGTTTTTATCTAAACCACCGTAGGAAACTTTACCAGAAATGTTAGACAACATTAAACCATACGTATAGTTCCAGTTTTTTTCTGAAGTATTGTTCCAGTATAGGGATAAATCAGCGGCTACTGTTTGAGCTGGTTGCATAGCTGATGTACCTGCTCCCTGATAGTTTCCTAAAAGGTTAGAGTTAATATATTTTAAGTTTAATCCTAATGATAATGTATTTGACAATTTTCTTGCATGTGATACAGTCAAAGCATATTCCTTAGAATTAAAGTTACCTGCACTTGTTCCGGTAGCGGTTGTAGCTTGGAACAAACCTTGATCAAAATAATTGATCGAAAATCCAAATGCCTGGCCTTTTGCTGTTTTTTTGTATCCTGCGATATTGTAAAGTGCCATGTCATTTACCAGGTTACGTAACCAAGGAGTATATGAAATGGCAAATCCTAAATCTTTATCAGCAGAAGCTAATTTTGCTGGATTCCAATAAATCGCATTTACATCTGAAGAAATGGCTACTCCCGCATCACCCATCGCCGCAGAGCGTGCATCTGGTGTTACATTCATGAATAACATGGTTGGCGTTGGAATTCTACCAGAATTCAACTGACCTGAAACCAAAGTTTGACCTATTGCGAAGTTACATACTAAAAGCGCTATTGCGGATAGTAATGATCTTTGGAGAATAGAAATTTTTGTCGTCATCGGTTATTAAATATTAGATTGTCTAGTAATTGCAAATTATTTAAGGTCAAAAATAAGTATTTTTAAAGTATTTAGTGTTTAAAAATGTAAAATATTTTATAAAATTTATTTTAGGGTCGTGATTTTTCCACTGATCAAAATAGTTTCATTGTTTTTACTTGGCAATAATTCTAATTTAAACACTGATTCGCCAATTAATTTAGCTAATTCTTCCTCACTCCAATCTATGCTTAATTCAAAGTCCACATTTGAAAAATAGGTAACATTCCCTTTTTTTATCAAAAGTAGCTGACCTAAAATATTAAAAATTCTTAGATCATATTGATAAATATCCCAAGGTATTTGGCCGATTGCCTTGAACTGCAATCGATTACTCATGGGGTTAGGAAATACTACCCATTCTAAACGACTAGCTTCAGAATTTATTACTTTCATTTCAAAAATTAGTTTTTGCTGATTATAATTTCCATCCCAACAATTCAACTTAAATGTATAATTTCCAGGTTTTAAGTTTTTAAATGGGTATGTAAATATTCCTCTCTGAGGAAAACCCACGTCGGGAATAAAATAATCTGACAATTTAATTCTGAGGGTATCATTCACGATTAGCTCGGCAAATTCATTTTTATCATTTGCCCAACGAAGAGAATTATCATCTTCTATTCTAATTTTTAATTCAAAACTACTATTCATTGTTTGGAATTTGTTTGACTCGGGCTCCATTACCGTTATGCTAGGAGGTTTTGTATCCATTGTAACGGAGTTGGAAATTGAAACAGGAAGCGATTTGAATCCATTGATTTTTTCTCCTGTGTTTGACTGACCTATTATTTTTCCCATCAAAGGTCCATTTGAGTTGGGAATCGATTTTTGACTCACTGAGAATCCAGCTCCAGTCATTTGAATATTAGATGTCCAAATTAAATCGCCCTCAACAAAATATTCATATGCGTTTGTTTTTGTGCCTAAGGTCTTTTTCTTAATGGGGGGAGAATATAAGTTTGCCCTTAATTGAGCGTTTGTAATCGTTGAACCGTTCTTCACCAATTGACCTTCAAGGAATTGGCTCGAACCTGGAGTGATCGTATCTGTTTTAATCGTAATTGCTTGTCCTGTCCAGGGTAATTCTAATGTAGGGTCACCTAATAAACTGATATTTCGATTAATAACACCGGTTTGACTGCTGTTTTTAGTTTCTTTAAATAAATCGCCAACTCGATATTTTACTTGGGTTTTATGATCAATTAAGTTTTTGTAAAATGATTGACCAAAAAGGTAATTACTACTTTGAAAAACGGGCCTTGTGGTACTAATGAGTCCTATGGCTCCTCCTTTTGTGGACATTAATGAAATTTCCGCTCCTGACAACTGATTTGGGTCATCAAATCGTCCAAATTGGCAAGTTGCGGTCAATAAAAACGGCAAGTGTTTCAAATTCGTCAGGCCGATTAAATCATTATTAGTCAGTATTTTTTCATCTGTCCAGCCACTTTCTGATCCATGTCCGATGAAATGTATAAAATCCGCCTCTGAATTAAATAAAGAAATTACGGCATCTTTGGCTTTTTTAGAGGTATATATTCCGCCCGCTATTTCCTGTTCAAATTGATCTAAATAAAGCTTTTTTATGCTCACATCATTGGCTTCTTTGATCATTAGATTCGAAAAATCTTCCGCATCTTGCATGTGAATATTAGCATCTCCATCATCGGCCACCCATGCGAGCACCTCAGGTTTGAAGCGATTACTCTTTTTTGATTCAATATAGGCAATTAATTTGTTCACAAAGAAATTAGCCTCACTGGGATTTTTTGCCGGAATTCTGCCAATAGCCACTTGGAGTGTCTTTTTATTTGTTTTTTCACCTTCCAGCCAATCACCCTCTTCCGGATTTAGTAAACCAAAATAATCATCCGACGAGTAGCTCAATAATGGCCTAAATGATTCTATACTTTGGTAAGTGGGCACAAAGCAATTTTTCTCGATGTCAGTTGACACGACCGATTTGCCTTTATAGTCAATGGATGCATCACCCAAAAGAATCACATATTTTAAGGTGGAATTTGGGCTTTTGTATTGCCGATAAATAAAATCGCGAATAGCCGTAACATCTTGTTTTCCACCGGAATATTCATGGTAGATTTGTTCGGTGTCAACCACTTTTGTAGCAATTTTTGGGGAACTAATTTTATATTTAGCGAGTGCATTTGCCGCTTCTTTCAGTGCTGGGCTCGATATAATAAGCAGTTCATATCCGATTTCTTTATTAATATTTTGATTAGGTAACAGTTTTATAAAAGTGGGAGATATTGCTTTTTGGCTATCAAAAAGCAATAATTGGCTTTCTGGTTTGACATTCAATTTTAAAGTAGATGAATAATTTATCATTTTTGACCAATTATTCGTTCCATTCCGAAGCCAAATTTGAGTGGCTGCATTTGCATTGATCAATGAGATAGAATAGCTAGAATCTGTTGAATTGGGCAGTAAATAGAGCGGATTTTCATGCTTGGCATTGAAAACTCGAGGGTACTGAAGTGATAAAAAGTCAAGATATCCTGTTCCTGTTGTGTTTTTATAATTAATCGTCCAGCTCCATAGATTATCCTTTATTTGAGGTGTCAACCACATATCTAGATCAATAAAATTAGCCTTATTGTCATATCGCCCCCCTGAGATAGCCGGGATTTTCAAGCTTTCAATTGTGTTGCCTGCCAAATCAAATGAAAATAAGCCTTCTTGGACTGAGCTAGAATAAAAACGACCTCTTAATTTTGAATTAATTCCTTGCTTATAATCAGCTAGTGAATACTGGACAGTTTTGTTATTTGTGCCATAAAATGCATCGCCTAGCCATTGCCTCCCCGATTGAATTAAATTATAGGTTTCTGGCTCATAGTGAAAAATAGACCAAGCATATTCCATTGTCTTAGAGTCACCCGCTGTGGCTTTTTCTTCCACTATGCGTTTCGCTGCCGGGTCATCCAAGCGCATAAAATAAAAGCTAGAGTCCGAATACGCGTGTAACTCTTGGACCCATATTTTTTGTTGAAAATCAAAACGTATTTTATGTGGAGAATTTCCCCAAAAAATAAATGAATCACTTGCATCCCATTTGTTATCCTGTTCGCCCTCAAAATAGATGGGTATTTCCTCTAAATCTTGAGGTCTAGAATTTTTTAAATCTTGGGGTAAAGTGCCAGCATTTGTTGAGTAAAGACTTACTTGTTTCGGGTTTAAAGTGGCTCTGTCTATTTTATTTTTATCGAGCCAAGTGGCATCAATTTTATAAATGCCATTTTTGGGGATCCCAATTTTAACCCATTTGCCAGTAGCTAATTTTGAATCTGTTTGGGCAAATACCGAATTAGAAATACAAAATGATCCTATTAAAGCTATTAAATAGCCTTTAAAGTTCATTCGTTTCCAATGGGGTAACCTGCGCATTTTTTGCTACTAAGTATAGTTTGCCAGTATTGGCTTCTCTGCAAAAGTAGCGTGTTCGACGTAGTTTCCCTTTGATTAACTCTAGGTTTTTTAACAAAAAGATTTGATTCTCAGGAAGGGCATGTAATGTGATACTAGAATTTGACGCGTCGTACGTTTTTAAAACATCCACTAAAGGACCATGGCCAGTTGAGGTAGCACTCGGATTAACTAAATACGATTTTAAAACGTTGATTAACTCATCGGGCAATAAATCTTCTTCTAAGATCGGTTCAAATATAGTTCTAAATGAATTTTTCCATTCTTCCCCGTGGGGTAAAACTTTGTTTTTGTAAGTTAAATAAGTCAATAAATGCGCCACTTCATGTAAATATGTGACAAGAAAGGCATATGAATTTAAATTTCGATTGACAGTTATCTGATGCCCTTTTTGAGGAGAAAAGCGATAATCACCTAATTTAGAATGGCGCGATTTACTGACAATAAAGTCAAATGGATAATCATGCCATAATTGAAAACAATATTCCGCAACCTTTGGTGGGAAGTGGTCAAAAAATGAATTGATTTTTTTGTTCTTTTCCATTTTTGGGCATAAAAAAAGTCCTCCGCATGCGAAGGACTTTTTCTTGGTTGCTTAGATTACTTAGCAGCAGCTGTATCAGCAGCAGCAGTATCAGCAGCAGCAGTATCAACTGGTGCAGCAGCAGCAGTATCAACAGCAACTGAATCAGCAGAAGCTTCTGCTTTTTTCTCACCACAAGATGCTAAAGTTACCATACCAGCAACGAAAGCTAAAGCGAATAATTTTTTCATTTTTGTAATATTTAAAGGTTTGAGTTACAAAACTAGTGGATTAAATAGTAACAACAAATTTTTTCGCAAAAATTTTAAGGTTTTTTTAAGTTTTGAATTAAAAATGCTTTTAAATAGCTTAAAATAAGATTGAAACTTATTTTTTTTAAGTAATTACTAAGAAGTACTTAAGATTTATGATATTTCTTACTTAATTTACCTGAGTAAGTCCTTAAATCTGTCGTAAAATCCACTACTTTTAAATGTAAAAGTTTTGTGCAAAACATAGTTTGAGATAAAACTAAATCCCATGCCTGTGGTGGTAGTTAGAATTTGAGTCACATTGATTTTTTTGTATGCAAAAGGGATTTGTAAATAAAAATCACTCATGAATGTCTGAAGGAATGTATAAGGCATGACACTGAAAAACCACGTTACAAATCCAGAAAATGTGGCTACCATTAAAAATTTAACCATTTCTCGATTTGTCTGTTGCGTTTTTCTAGCGTCAAAAGCGAATAGTTTAGTTAAAGTAAATCCTACAATGACTGAAATGAAATAGGCGGGGAGAATCGTAGCCTCATAATTTAATTTGAACCAATCTTTTAATAAGCCTCCACAAACTAGTTGAACAATCGCACCTGCTCCTGCGATCAAAAAATACGCAACTAAATCTTTTTTATTAAAAAGGGTCGATTTTTTTGTCAAATCCGTGGCTAAAATAAACTCTTAACAAGATTGGGATAAACACCTAAAACAAGCGTTGCAATTGTACAAAACCATAATGCTATTTTAAAGAGTATCGGAACTTCAATTTTTTCTATATCTCCGTTTTTAAAATACATGGCGATAATACCTTTGAAATAATAATAAATACCCACGGCCGACATTAATATAGCAAGGATGACCGGGTAAATGATATTGCGATTAAAACTATCTGAGAAGATAAAGAATTTACCCCAAAATCCCGCGGTCAATGGAATACCTGCCAAGGATAATAAGGAAATCGTGAAGCAAAATGCTAATCCAGGATTATTTATTGCCAATCCTTCAAAGGATGAATAATCTTCTGGTTTTTCCTTTCTGCCTGTTTGATATTCTGAAACAAGGATTAAGACTGCAAATGCAGCAACCGTGGCTAACGTATATGAAAGCGAATAATATAAAACAGTGGATGTGGATGAACTTTGCATGGCACTTACTGTCATCAACATATACCCCGCATGCGAAATACTTGAATAAGCTAGCATTCGCTTAACGCTTTGTTGGTAGGTCGCAGTCACATTTCCAATAATCAAAGTGAGCATACTGATGAAATAAATCGTTAATACCCATGTGGAATAAATACCTCCAAATACCCCTGATAAAATGTGATATAGTGCTGCAAACCCAGCTGTCTTTACGACAGTTGACATAAACATGGTAAAAATAGTAGGTGCCCCATCGTACACATCGGGCGTCCAAAAATGGAAAGGTGCAGCTGAGACTTTAAATAGAAGGCCGATCAGCATGAGAAGTACTCCAATATACAAGAAACTAGGCATGGATTCCGGCGCCGTAGCTGCTATGATATTAGCTAAGTTTGATATATAGAATGATCTTGTTGCACCATAAACTAACGTAATACCAAACAATAAAATACCCGTGGCAAATGCGCCCATTAAAAAGTATTTTAAGGCAGCTTCATTTGATTTAAGGTTTCTTTTGTCTGAGCCAGTGAGAACATACATGGCTACGGATAATATTTCTAGGCCAACAAACAACATGATCATATGATCGAATGAAACCATTAAAATGGCTCCAACCACCGAGAAAAGTAAAATTGCATAATATTCCGCTGGATGTGTATGTTCATCGTCCGAGCCAAATCCTCTTGAAAGTGCGACGACTAAAAATGCAGCCAATTGAATAATTAAACTAAAATTAATGGAGGTATTGGTTGTCCTAAACATATTGCCAAACCACAATAATTCATGATTCCAGTCCATGGCCGTTAAGCCTATGCCAACAGCTAAAAATAGTAAGGTAAGAATTTGCAATACTTTTCTTGGGAACCAAAATCCCCAAAACAAATTACTAATTCCAAAAAGTGATAACGCTATAATCGCCGTCATAAAAATAAGATGCTTTTAAATTTAATTATTTCAATAGTTGGGTTATTTGCGAAACACTTTCTTCACTAAAATGTAAGATAGCATTTGGGAAAATACCCCCTAATAAAACGAATATACTTAATGGAATAAGGACCATTTTTTCTTCTAATGTCAATTTTGAAAATTCTGTGGTGATTCTAGACACATTTCCAAACATCGTTTTTTGAATCAAACGTAGCGTGTAAACCGCTCCCAATATAATGGTGATACCGGCAACAACTCCCAATATCAAGGAGTAATCAAATATACTTTTGAGTAAAATAAATTCTCCGATAAAACCATTCGTTAATGGCAGCGCCACAGAACCTAAACTAAGGATGATAAAGCAAACTGTAAGTGCATAGGATGATTGAGTTATACCCCCCAATTGGGCTAATTCCCTAGATTTAGTTCTTCTTTCAATAATCTCAATCACAAAAAAGAGCCCAATGACATTAATGCCATGTGAAAGCATTTGGTATAAGGCGCCTTGAATTCCGTCAAAACTTTGCGTCAACATACCCGCCGAAATTAGACCTACGTGAGCAAAAGAAGAATAAGCCAATAACCTTTTTGCATCTTTTTGTTGGATGGCAATAATAGAACCATAAATAACACCAATGATCGAAAGCACGATAGCTGTATTTCCCCAAATTCCTATTCCCAGCGGAAACATAGGGATGATTAATCTGATAACACCATATGTACCCATTTTTAACATGATACCTGAAAGCAACATGGTGCCTTGACTAGGCGAAGTCGTGTAGGTATCTGGTTGCCAAGTGTGAAATGGGAAAATGGGCATTTTGATCGCAAATGCAATAAAAAAGGCCATAAATAAATAACCCTGTGATTCAGCGCTTAAGTTCCTGGCAGTTAAATACAAGGTTTCAATATCTGCCGAATGTGTCGCTCCAGGAGTTCTTAGGTAAACAAAGATGAGTCCAATGAATAAAAATAAGGACCCAAAAATGGTGTAGAGCAGGAATTTAAATGTAATGGCTGATTTATTTTCTCCGCCAAATTTCGAGGCCAAAAAGTAAATTGGCAACAAGGAAGCTTCAAAAAAGAAATAAAATAAGAAAGCGTCTTTGGCTAAAAAAGCCCCCATCATAGCAGATTGCATCAGTAACATCAAACCTTGATACTGCGCATGATTGGCCTTTTCGGTCTTGGCCGTTGACCCAATGATAAATGGCAATAATAAGGCGCAAAGGCCAATTAATATCCCACTGATGCCATCGGCTTTTAATGAAAATTGAATGCCAACTTCAGGGATCCAGTCTTGAATGAAGGTGATAGGCAATAAAGTTTCATTTATTTTATAAAGCAAAAAGCCAGTGGCAATGGCTTCTAAAATAGTTGCTGATAATGAAATAATAAATGCATGCTTGGGCTTAGCGATTAATAAATACGCCCCAATAAGCAATGGAAAAAATAGGATAAAAAGTAAATTCATGCCTTTTCTGTCAAATTTTAAATTACAATATCCAGGATTTTAATCCCATAAATAAAATGATCGCTATTGAAATCACCATCATAAATACATAATAGCCCACATTTCCTGTTTGAATTCTTCTGAATTCAGTAGAAGCATATTGAACTATTTTACCAATCCCCTCAACAAATAAATCAATCACTAAATAGTCAATGACCTGACCAAAAAATACGGATAAGAAATTCACTGGTCTTACGATGATTAAATCATATAATTCATCGATGTAGAACTTCTGATAAATTAATTGTTGTATACCTTGAATTTGGCCATCTTCCGACGGGATTAATTTTTTACTACTGAAAATAAATATGGCTAACATCGGAGGTACGAAAGCTGCAACTAACGGAGCTCCCATTTCTAGACTAAAAAACGACACTTCTCCTAGGGGTTCAGTTGACGGCAATAATGGGGCCAACCAATGGGCTAAAAATTCATTTCCACCCGCAAAATGAGGTAGATTTATGAGGCCACCTGCCACTGATAATACGGCTAAAATGATCAACGGGATCGTCATTGACCAAGGAGACTCATGTAAATGACTCGCTTGCTTATCTGTTCCCCTAAATTCACCCCAGAATGTCAAAATGAAAACTCTGAACATATAGAATGAAGTACAAGCTGAACCTAAAATGGCCAAGCTCCACATGAGCAAATCATGATGGTAAAGATGCGCTAGGATTTCATCTTTTGAGAAAAATCCTGAAAAAGGAGGTATCCCTGAAATAGCTAAGGTCCCCAACAAAAAGGTAAAATAGGTGATGGGCATTTTTGATTTTAATCCACCCATTTTTCTAATATCTTGCTCATCAGACATGGCATGAATCACTGATCCAGCTCCTAAAAACAATAAAGCCTTAAAAAATGCATGCGTCATGACATGGAAAAATGAGGCCGAATAAGCAGACGCACCCAATCCCATAAACATATAGCCTAGTTGAGATACCGTTGAATAAGCCAATACCTTTTTAATGTCGTTTTGGAATAAACCAATTATAGCTCCTAAAAGAGCTGTAGATAATCCAATCCAGCCAACAAATTGTAAAACATCCGGACTTAATTCAAAAATAACGTTCGCTCGAATGACCATATAAATACCCGCTGTCACCATGGTGGCCGCATGAATTAGTGCAGAAACGGGTGTGGGACCTGCCATGGCATCAGGAAGCCAAGTAAACAAGGGTATTTGTGCTGATTTACCCATGGC